>DAOVSY010000060.1 GCA_030633365.1 Spirochaetaceae bacterium
CTATTAAAAATATTGGTAAAACCATTGCAAGAGGAATGAATGTAAGGCTTGTAAAGGAACCATTTGAAGATATTTCCAAAAGAACCTTACTTGCAAATACGAGAATAAGTATAATTAACAGTATATATATTGATACAATACTGATGAGTCCGGCATAAGCAGATTTTGCATTTTTATAACTGCCCATTATTCTATATTATTCTTCCTCAAATCTATTTTCAAAAAGTCTGGCAATGGCTGTAACTGCTTTTTCTTCATCCTCTCCTTCAGCTATTATCTGAATGATGGATTTATAGTTTGCTCCAAGGGTAATAATACCCATAATTGATTTTGCATTAATTTTCATATCATCCAATTCAAGAAAAACTTCTGATTCATATTCATTTGCAGTTTTAACTATTAGAGCAGAAGGTCTGGCATGAATTCCTGCTCTGTTTTTAATTGTTACAGTTTCTTGTTTCATAGTACACCTTAGAAAATATCATTATTATTAGAGTATAAGTTTCGTGCATTTTTACTTTCAAGCCACTTAAGAACATTATTATCAAATTCCTGGGCAGAATAATATCCCAGTTTTTTCAATCTTTCATTCATAGCAGCAACTTCAATTAAAATTGGTATATTTCTACCTGCTTTTACAGGCATTTTTATTTGAGGTACTTTTACATCAAGCATTTCTTTGTAAGTATCTCCAGTTCCAATACGATCATAAACAGCTTCTGAATCCCATGTTTCCAGTTCAATTAGAAGTTGAATTTGTTTTTTATCTCTAATAGAACCTACACCAAAAAGGTGGCTGATATTAAGAATACCAAGACCTCTTATTTCCATATGATGTCCCAGCATTTCATTTCTACCAGACCCCATTAAAAAATTACCATTTACACTTCGTAATACTACAGAATCATCAGCTATAAGTCTATGTCCTCTCTCAATGAGTTCCAGTGCAGTTTCACTTTTCCCAACACCACTTCCACCAGTTAAAAGAACCCCTATTCCAAATACTTCAACAAGAGTTCCGTGAATGGTTTTATGGGGTGCAAAGATATCTGTTAATGCCCTCATTAGGCGTATGGAGAATTCTGCAGATGTAAGATCTGTTTGAAGAATAGAACATCCTGAGTTTTCTGCAATTTCTAAAACCTGTTCACTCGGATTTCCTGAATGACTGAAAACACAGCAGGAAAGTTGGTATGAAAATGTTTTATTCACAGCTCCCATAATATTATTCTCTTCAAGCATATTTAAATACGCTAATTCACCCCGTCCAAACAGTTGTATTCTGTGATAAGCAAATTCTTCAAAAAAACCGCTGAGAGTTAGCCCTGGTCGATTAATTTCCGGATCTGTAATTATCCTGTTAAGGCCCTTTCTTCCTGCAAGACAAGTGAGGTTAAGAGAATTGTGATCTTTCAAATCAAGATCTAATAGATCCAGCACAGTGAAATCATTTTTCATATAGAACAAACTATACCATAAAGAGTGTAAAAACAAAAAGGGCTTCCTGACTATAAGTCAGGAAACCCTATTGGATGTTAATATAATTTAATTATGAGAAGTCACTTTTTCCTTCTCTTTTCGTACTTTTAGTTCCAGTTTGTGAAGGAAACTTTCAATGCTTTCATAGAGATCAATGGCTTCCTCACTTAAATGGGCAGAAACACCCCACCTGAAATGAATGTTACCATCTACCTTGTAACCATGCTTTTGTTTTGTAATGGTTAATAAAAGATCGATAATATGATCTTTTGCATAGCTAATGTGCTCGAGCTTCTTGTCAATGAATTCCCTTGTTGAGTCACTAATACTGTAATGGATTCCCTTAACTTCTACATTCATAAAACCCTCCGTAGCAATTTATACTTTAATAATATTTAATTGTAACACGAAAATCAATATATTTTTTAATAATAAAAAACTCCTGCATCTTATATCCCTTCTATCTTTCAAAAGAAGAGTCTATGAATAGTTCAGATCTGTATTTTGCTACTGTTCTTCGGGCTATTTTAATTCCCTGAAGCTTCAGCAAGTCAGAAATTTTTTGATCGGATAGCTGTTTTTTTAAAGTATTTTCTTCCAGAATCTCTTTTAATACAGCTTTTACACCTTCTTTAGAGAACCTGGAGCCAGTTGAACCGGAACCTGAAATAGAATTTGTAAAAAAATACTTAATTGGGAAAATACCCCATTCAGTTTGCATATATTTTGCATTTGATATTCTTGATACTGTGGTTTCATGAACCTGGACTTCTTCTGCAACATTCTTAAGAGTTAACGGCTGCAAATATTTTGGGCCTTTAATAAAGAAATTCCTTTGGAATTCAACAATCACTGTAGCAATTTTCAAAAGTGTTTTATTTCTTAACTGGATACTGTTTATAAACCATCTTGCGTCTCTTATACTGTTACTAATGTACTGTTTTGTTTCTTTTTCCTGTTGAATATTTTGAGTTTCTGCAAAAAAAGGAGAAATACCAAGAACAGGGATTTCTTCATCATTAAGAATAAGAACAAATTCACCATCTTTTATGGTTACCATTATATCGGGAATTACATAACTTGGTGGATTAGTCGAAAAGAGTCTTCCTGGATAGGGATTAAGAGTTTGAATAAAATCAATAATATCATCTATTTTTTCTGGAAGCAATTTAAGCTTTTTAGACAGTTCTTTAATATCTTTCTTTTTTACAAGAGGCAGGTAATTTTCTATGATCTCCATAGTTCCCTCTGGTGTTTCAAATGAGAGATCAGCTTGTAAGAGCAGTGATTCTTTGTAGTTTTTTACACATATACCTAAAGGATCAAATGAGTGAATTATATCCAGTACTTCTGGAAGAATCTTTTGCTGATCTTTGTTTAGCAGTAAGTATGGGTCTTCCTGAAAAAAACCATTGCTATCTAAATTGTGTATTATAAGTTCTCCTGTTTCAAAATGGTTTGTTTCCAAATGCTGTAATAATAGCTGGGACATCAGGTGTTCCTGAAGTGATTCGGATCGTGAAAGAGCTCCTTCAATAAATTTTTGTTTTCTATCGGAAGCTTCTTTACCTTCATAACTGGTATATCCGGGGTCTGAACTGTTTCCAAAATAATTGTCTTTGTCTTCATTCCTCTGATTGGAATAATCCTCAAGGGATACAAGTGATTTCTCTTTGATTAATTCCAGGGCTGGATTTTTTTCCAATTCTTCATGAATCCTGAAAGATAGTTCCTGAAGAGGCAGAGCCATTAATTGTATGGATTGGAACATTTGAGGAGACATTTTTAAGCGTTGTTCCTGTATTAAAACAGGCTTTTGATACTGTTGCAACTTTCCTTCCCTTACATCCTGAAATCTTTACCCAGATAGATTTTTCTTGCCAGTGGATTATCCAGTAATTCTTCCTGGGATCCTTCTGCAAGAATTTCACCAAGATTAATAATATAAGATCTGTTGGTAATTTCAAGAGTGTCTCTAACATTGTGGTCTGTAATAAGAACGCCTATCCCTTTTTTAGAAAGTCTTATAATTATTTCTTTAATCTCATTTACAGCAATAGGATCTATTCCTGCAAAGGGTTCATCAAGAAGTAGAAAGTTGGGTTCTATTGCCAGTGAACGGGCAATTTCTGTTCTTCTCCTTTCTCCGCCAGATAAGGTAAAAGCTTTTTGTTTTCTTATATGGTCAATTCCAAATTCTTCCAATAGTATATCCAGTGTTAATTTCTTTTCCTTTTTTGAAAGATTATTTCTAGTTTCAAGAATTGCCCAAATATTATCCTCAACAGTTAGTTTTTTGAATATTGATGCTTCCTGGGGCAGGTAGGATATTCCTTCTTTTGCTCGTATATACATAGGCTGGTGTGTTATCTCGAGACTATTTAGAAAAATATGACCTCCACTTACCTTAATAAATCCAACAATCATATAAAAAATTGTAGTTTTTCCAGCACCATTTGGCCCCAGTAAACCTACAATTTCACCTGCATTCATTTTAAAAGAAACATCTTTTACTGCATATTTTTTTTTGAACTGTTTGGCCAATGAAACAACACTTAAAATATTATTACTCACTTTGACTTCCTTCGTTTGTTTCATCTGTATCTTCTGATCTTATAGTTCCGGAAACTTCCCCTGTCAGAGTAATATCATCAGTTTCAAGGTTTATACTAATTCTGGTAGCTTTGTATTCATCGTCTTTCCAGAAGACCAGGGGCATACCTGATAAATCAAGGATTTCCTTATCTCTATTAAATTTGGCATATTCGGATCTGCAAGTCATAGAGTCATCGCCACTTGCTTTTAGTATTCTTACTCCAATTTGAATAATTGTTATATTTTCCTTTCCTCTGTTTTCGAAATATGAACCTTTGACAACAATTTCATTTTTCTGGTCGATCATTTCGGCATAACCTGAAATTGTCATTAATTCCTTTTCCCTGTCATAGAAGAGGTTTTCTGTTGTAATTCGAATCCCTTGTTTTGTATCCACCACCAGTACATTTCCGCTACATCTGGCATATCGAAAGTCCTCTCCAAAAAGTTCAATATAATCAGCACTAATATTAGTATCTTCAGAATGGATCTTTGCATTACCCAGAAGTTTTGTAAGTTCAGATCCTTCTGCAAGTGAGATAGATGTTCTATCACTTGAAAAATTAAAATCTTTATTCTCCGAGAAAATAGAAATCACAATAATAAAAAATAAAATCAGGATATTAATCGTTTTCATATAAGTAAATACCCTTTACATTTCTTTCAAAAATAAAAATTTTTGTTTTTAGATTCCCTGTAAATCCAGTCCCGGATATCTGTGTGCCTGAATCTTTTAGTAATCTTACAATACCATTATCAGAACCCTTAAATGTTTTCTCAGCATCATTCCAGTATAGGTAGTCTGCAGATATCTCTGATTCATTTTCGGCAGAGTAAATTATAAGTGATCCCGACAATTCAGCATTATCAGTGTCTGTATGAATTAATCCTCTTTCGGCAGTTCCTTCAGTAACAACTTCACTTTTTAAATTATATTCACGAAAAACAACTTTATCCAGAATGGTTTGATTTTTTTGACTATAGTTTTCAGCTTGTTGGGAGTATAATCGAAAGACTATGCTTCCATTATCCACACTGGTATAAGAGAAGTTTTTAATTATATTATCAGGTATATTCTCACCAAGTTCATCCACAACATTAATATCATCATACTCCATACTGCAGGAGAATATAAATATTGAAAATATTAGAAAAATTAGTAATTTATTTACTGCCATATTCTATACTTGCTTTTATAAAATCAATAAAAAGAGGGTGAGGATTAACTGGTGTAGATATAAATTCCGGATGAAACTGAACCCCTATACTCCATGGATGATTGCTCCATTCTATAGATTCTACCAAATTCTGTTCAGGTGTGTATGCACCAATTATTAAGCCGGATTTTTTTAACTCCTCAATATAATCAGAAGATACTTCATATCTGTGTCTATGTCTTTCCAGTATTTCTGTCTTACCATAGATATTATGAATATTTGTTCCTTTGACAAGAATAGATTTGCTTCTTCCCAGACGCATAGTTCCTCCCATAGTTCGCAATCCCTTTTGTTCTTCAAGTAGACTTATAACAGGATATTCTGTTTCCGGAGTAAATTCTGTACTGTCTGCTGATTGTAAACCTAAAATATTACGTGCATATTCTATAACCATTACCTGCATACCAAGACAAATCCCCAGACAGGGTATATTATTTTCTCTTGCAAATTTGGCAGCTTCCACCATCCCATTAATTCCTCTTTGTCCAAAGCCTCCAGGAATTAGTATCCCGTCAATTTCTTTAAATAGAGAACTCTTATCTAATATTTTTTCCAATTCCTCTGCATCAATTTTTACCAAATTTATTTTGGTTCGATTTGCTATGCCCCCATGATAAATTGATTCATAAATGGATTTATATGAATCATTTAAATCTATGTATTTACCTACAATTCCAATATTTATTATCTTCTTTGCAGTTTTTAAAATTTCAACTATAGATGCCCATTCTCTAAGATCAATTTTTTTGCTATCGAGTTTTAGTTTATCAAGTACAATCTTATCTAAATTTTGGGCATGAAAAATTAGAGGTATTTCATATACCGATGTTTTTACATCATATGCAGAAATAATTGCATTTTCCTCTACATTGGTAAAAAGAGATATTTTGCTTATCATATTTTTTTCCAAAAATTCCGGAGATCGGCAAACAAGAATGTCCGGCTGAACACCAATTTCCCTTAATTTATTAACAGAATGCTGTGTAGGTTTTGTTTTAAGTTCTCCTCCTGCAACTTCTGGTATTAGTGTAAGGTGAACAAATAAAACATTTTCTCTTCCCAGATCATGAATAAACTGTCGTGCAGCTTCAAGGAAGGGAATTGATTCTATATCTCCTACTGTACCTCCCACTTCAATGATGGTAACGTCAACATTATCTCCATCACTTGCAAGAAAAATTCGTTTTTTTATTTCATCAGTAATGTGGGGAATAACCTGAACAGTTCTACCCAGATACTGGCCTTCCCTCTCTTTTTTAATAACTTCCTGATAAACCTGACCTGTTGTAATTGAGTTTAATTTGCTTAATGGAGCTTTTGTAAATCTTGCATAGTTGCCAAGATCCAGATCTGCCTCTGTTCCATCATCTGTCACATAAACTTCACCATGTTGATATGGGCTCATTGTTCCTGCATCTACATTTAAATAAGGATCAATTTTGATCATTCTTATTCCAAGACCACGATTTTCAAGAAGATTTCCTATAGATGTAGCGGTGACACCTTTACCCAGACTTGAACAAACACCACCTGTAACGAATATATATTTTTTCATAATTAAAGATTATAAATTAGTGATAGGAAAAACGCAATTACATAATATGGGCATCAAGATTTTGGTTGTTAAAATAAAGCATTTCGGATTGATAATCTCCTGCACTGTCAAGGAGCTTAGGATCTGTATATGCAGCACCAGCTACCTTAGGAGAAGCATATATGGGTGCCTTCAGTCTAAGGGCAAGAGCTATCCCGTCACTGGGTCTTATTTCAAGAGTAAAGGTTTTAAATCCCTTTTTATAAACAATTTTAGCTATATGACTATCGTTTATAAAATCATATATATAAAGATATTGAAGCTTATAATGATGTTTTGTAAAAAACTCAGCTAAAAGATCATGAGTTAGAGGTCGGGGAGGCTTCACTTCTTCAATTTCAATAATTATTGCACTTGCCTCAAAAGGGCCAATCCATAGTGGAATAATTCTACTTGTTTCTGTACTTTGAAGAATTATAATAGGCATCTGGCTTTTTTCATCCAATGCAATGCCTTGAATTGTAAACTGCAGCATCTTTTCTTTCATTATAATATTAATATAACACAGTATAAAATCATTTCATGGTTTTTTTAAATTATGATTGTTTTAATTATTTAGCTGAAGTAAAATGAAAATTACTTCTATTGACAGGAGCCTCTCAAATAAATACAATTTTATTATAAGGAAGCATGTTAATGCCAATTGAGAATTTTTTAACCGAAATGCAGTTTAGTAAGTTTAGAGATCATATCTATAATGCAAGTGGAATCCATTTTTCCCCGTCAAACAGAACTATTCTTGAAAGCAGATTAAAAGAGCGTCTTAGAAAATCCGGTATTGCTGACATTGATGAATATTATAAGAAGATAACAAGTGATGAGGGAGAGATGAAAACTCTCCTCGATACTGTTACTACAAATCTGACCCGGTTTTTTCGAAATACTGCCCATTTTAATGCTTTTGAGCATTATGTAATACCTGAACTTGTTAAACATAAAAAATCCGGAGGTGATAATTCTATTAAAATTTGGAGTGCCGGTTGTTCAACAGGAGAAGAGCCTTATTCTCTTGCAATGGTTCTTAAGGATATTTTACCTCCAGGGTTTAAATTTGATATAACAGCTTCCGATTTAAGTTTAAAATGTTTAATGACAGCAAAAGAAGGATTTTACTCAGATCAGAAAGTTAATGGTGTATCTGAAAAATACCTTCAGCGATATTTTGAAAAAAAACCAAATGGGTATCTTGTTAAAGAAGATATTCGTAATAGTGTAAAGTTTGATTATCATAATCTTAAGGCTGATAGCGGACAAAGAGATCTTGATATTATTTTTTGTAGAAATGTTATTATATACTTTGATGAAGCAGCACAGATTAATGTAATAAATAAATTTTATCAGTCAATGAATAATCATGCTTACTTATTTATAGGGCATTCTGAATCATTATTTGGAATGGATACAAAGTTTGAGTTTCTAAAAACTGATTTTGCAACTATGTATCGAAAATTTTCTAATTAGGAATTAGGTAGTGAAAGAAATTTCTGTAATGATATGTGATGATTCAGCTTTAATGCGGAATCTTATAGGTCGTATTATAGAGGAAGCAGATGGACTGGTTCTTGCAGGTAAAGCAATGAACGGCAAATTCCTTCTTGATAAGATCCCAAGGCTAAAGCCGGATATAATTCTTTTGGATCTGGAAATGCCGGAGATGAATGGTATTGAGTTCTTAAAAGAAAGGAAAAAATTAAATATAGACATACCTGTAGTTATTTTGTCTTCAATTGCAGTAAAAGGTGCCAGAGTTACAATGGATGCATTGTCTCTTGGGGCTTCTGATTTTATTCTTAAACCTTCCGGTTCTATTTCTGAAGATATTCATGTTGTTAGAGATAGAATAGTTGCTACCCTGCTTGCATATGGGAAAAAATCAAATAATGTTTCTATTCCTCTTTCAACCGGAACTAAACAGTACAAATCTTCTGTACCTGATAAACAGAAATCTAAAATAGTAACCCCTGTACCTTCCTCTATTCCCAGAGAAAAGGGTGGAAACATTGATATAGTAGCAATTGGAATATCTACAGGAGGTCCTAATGCCTTAAGGGTTGTTCTTGCAGATATCGATCCTGATTTCCCTGTACCTATTGTAATAGTTCAACATATGCCTGCAGGGTTTACTACAGAGTTTGCAAAGAGTCTTGACCGGATTTGTCCTCTTAATGTTAAAGAGGTAACAGATGGAGATGTACTTGAATCTGGAAAAGTATTTATTGCTCCGGGGAATTTCCATATTGAAGTTGTAAAAAAGAAGCTTGCAACACTTATCCGTACTTCCTCTGCAGATCTTGTTAATGGACATAGACCTTCTGCAGATGTATTGTTCTCCTCTGTTGCCAAGCATTATGGGGGAAACAGTCTGGCAGTTATTATGACAGGTATGGGTCGGGATGGAGCTTCTGAAATTGGAACCATCTATGCAAAAGGTGGTATAACTGTAGGCCAGGATGAAGCATCTTCCATAGTTTACGGTATGCCGAAAGTTGCAGCAGAAAGAGGGTTTGTAGAACATGTAGTATCGGTAAATAATATGGCTGCAACACTGAATAAATTTGTTAAAGAGAAGAGATAATCTTTCATAGCTCCGAAGGAATACTATCCCTTTTTAATCAACTTTGTTATCTGAGGCGTATTTTTCTGTTTACTAATTTTATTATATTGAAAAGTAATGCCAAACCCTGCAGCAAGACCTAAAACTCCAGATAGAACTCCAAGACCTTCACTTCCATTAAAAAGCCATGATCCTGCTACATAGAAAACTATGAATGAAAGCAGGGGAAATATAAGAACCATAAATCCTGCAAAAATAGTCTGCCCCGGGGGTAAATAGATTTCTACAGTATCTCCGGATTTAAGATTAATATTTTCTCCATTCAAAGCACTGAATACTTTTCCATTTGTAGAACAAAATGAATTCCCACTACAGCTTTTGCAGCCCCCAGTTAAAGAAGAGCAGGAAAGAATAATTTCCTCTCCAGTAATATCTGTTATTTTACCTTGTTCCGTCATCAGGAGCCTCTGTTACAGTATATCTTATTTCCTTAATACTTTCAGTTTTATTATCATCATTAATCTCAACTATTGCACCCTGAATTTCCAAATCATTCCACCATTCTTTGGATCGTTCCGGAATTTGAGATAGAAATTGCTGAATTTCAATATCAGGAGCAAGCCCCCCCACACCTGTGGAACTTCCAGTTCTGCCAGTATCACAAATTACAGCAGTCCCTTTTGGAAAAACTGCAGCATCTGCAGAAAGAGCCTTTGAGTGGCTTCCCAGAACAGCATTTAAAGATCCATCAACATGAAAAAACATAGAATACTTTTCTGCTGTTGTGGAAGCATGGAAATCCAGAATAATAATATCAGCCTCATCCTTGACTCTATTTATAATATCAGGAATAAAAGTAAAGGGATTACTAAGATGTATTCTGTGAAAACCGGACTGCCCCAGTAAAGAAACTACAGCTACATTTTTATCTCCAACTTTATATACTCTCCATCCCCGGCCGGGAGTTCCAGGAGGATAATTAGCAGGTCTTAAAATATAGGAACTGTTCCCTATATGGCTAACCATGTCTTTCTTAAAAAAAACTTTTTCTCCTGTAGTTATAACATCAATACCCAGTTTGTGAATTTGAATTGAATGATTTTTACCAATTCCAAATCCTCCGGTAGTACCTTCACCATTTGCAATTACAAAGTCAATATTATGCTCTTCTTTAAGCTTTTTAAGACCATTCTTTATACAGAAGATACCTGGCTTACCTACAATTTCACCCAGTACCAGAATTTTAAAACTCATAAAACCTTCTTAGTGAGGATATTTAACATTTTAGATTGTTTAGCTACATCTAAAGTTTACGAATAGTAGCAGATTAACCTTTTTTAGTCGACTTATCTAAGACCTTCTGACACAAAAATCACGGTATATGTATAACCTGTGTCATATTGTACCTTCCCAATAAATAATATATTTTTAACTGAATAATTTATAATATAATAATTATAGTAAATTGTTTCTATATAAGTAATTATGTTATTATCATAATATTTATTTGCTCCTGGCACAGTAATTGCATATATTAAAGTAGAAGAGTCGCCGAAAGGGGCTCGCTAAAAAGCCGCCTTGTATAAGGGGCTTAACTACACGCAATAGTGTGCCTGGTCGCAACTTTGTTGCTGCTAGGCTATGCAACCAAAGAGGTGTAATATGAGAGACAAGATGGTTTTAGATCTTGGTCAAATTATGGACGAGATTTTCGAAGCAACAAAAGGATTCGGAGATGCATTTAAAGAGGGTATACATCATGGTGGAAACGATCATGTAGACTACTACCCTAACTATTCCTACCCGCCTGTAAATATTTTTGTTACAGATGAAAAAAGTTTAATATTTGAA
>DAOVSY010000556.1 GCA_030633365.1 Spirochaetaceae bacterium
AATCCCATTATCAGATACGACCAGTTCAATAGTCTCATCTTCAAGTTTATGGAGAGATATACATATTTCTCCATCCCTGTTATCAGGAAAAGCATGCTTAAAAGCATTTAAAATCAACTCATTAAGAACAAGCCCCAAAGGCATGGCGGTATCAATTAAGACAGATACATCTTCCAGATTCATAATAAAGCTTATACAATTGTCAGAGAGTAAATAGCTGTCTTTCATTAACTTACTCAGGTCAGTAATGTAGGCTTTTAAATTTATACTCGAAAGATTTTGGAATTCATATAGTTTCTCGTGTACCAGTGACATTGATTGTATTTTGTTTTCCATTTCCTGGAAAACATCTGATACTCTTTCGCTGTTTTCTGAAGATGCCCTCATTCCCAGTAAAGCGCTTATTACCTGCATATTGTTTTTTGTCCGATGATACAATTCCCTTAAGAGTGCTTCCTTCTCATCTAAGGATGCCTTGATCTGCTCCTCATATTTAATTCGTGTGGTAATATCCTGCACAGTACCTATAGAATAAACAACTTTACCCTTATCATTATAAGTGGTGTCATAGCGCTCATTGACATATTTTATTGTTCCATCATCTAACAATAGACGATGGACAATATTATAAGAAGTTTTATTCTTCACTGAATCAGTATAGGCTTTATTGACAAACTCTCTATCATCGGGATGGATATATTTCAGAAATGCTTCATAAGTGGCGCCAAATTGCTGCGGTTGTAAGCCTAAAATTCTATAAATTTCATCAGACCAATAAAGAGAATCTGTATTCAGATCTAATTCCCAGCTGCCAATATGAGCAATTTGCTGCGCTTTTAATAATTTTAATTCACTATCCTGCAATTCTGCTGTCCGAATATCAACAAGCTCATCAAGGTGTTTTTTGGTTATATACAAGTCCAGATGTGTACGCACCCGTGCCAGTACTTCAGCTGCCTGAAATGGTTTGGTTATATAGTCTACTCCACCGGCTTCAAAGGCTTTCAATTTATCTTCAGTTTCCACAAGAGCACTGATAAAAATAACCGGCACATCGGCAGTTTCCGGATTTTCTTTTAATAAACGGCTGAAGGCAAAACCATCGATGTCCGGCATTTTTGTATCCAGTAGAATAAGGTTTGGAGGACTTGAAAGTGCTGATTTCAGAGCGAATCGGCTATTGATGAAAGTTTGAACATTATAACCATGGCTTTTCAATAATTTCTTCAAAAGGTCTACATTGGCTGGATTGTCATCAACCACCATGACTAAACCTGTTGGAAAACCTTCATATTCTTTCATTATGATTCATCCTTCTGCCTCTTGCATAGCCTGGACTCCATTGCGTAAGATGTTAAAGATTACCTGCTGGATCCTGGATTCTTCACAGAGAACTGAAGGAAGATTCTTTTTATACTCTCGGTTCATAAATGTTATCTTTAAAAACCATCGTGCATTTCACACCGCTGCTGCCATCAAAAATAATTTTACCTTGTAGCTGACTTTCTCCCAAAAGGAAAATAGTTTGAATACCAAGAGTAGGTGCATTTATAAAATCATAATCTTCTGCAACACCAATCCCATTATCAGATACGACCAGTTCAATAGTCTCATCTTCAAGTTTATGGAGAGATATACATATTTCTCCATCCCTGTTATCAGGAAAAGCATGCTTAAAAGCATTTAAAATCAACTCATTGAGAACAAGTCCTAAAGGCATGGCGGTATCTATTAAGACAGATACATCTTCCAGATTCATAATAAAGCTTATACAATTGTCAGAGAGTAAATAGCTGTCTTTCATTAACTTACTCAGGTCAGTAATGTAGGCCTTTAAATTTATACTCGAAAGATTTTGGAATTCATATAGTTTGTCATGTACCAGTGACATTGATTGTATTTTGTTTTCCATTTCCTGGAAAACATCTGATACTCTTTCGCTGTTTTCTGAAGATGCCCTCATTCCCAGTAAAGCGCT
>DAOVSY010000369.1 GCA_030633365.1 Spirochaetaceae bacterium
TAAAACAGAGGAATAATGAAGGTTGGAACTTAAACTCTTACTTATATCAATAAGTGACTCAAGATCATTAATTCTTGCTTCATATTTTAAAATCTGTTAATTACTGTTAAAGGAATTAATAAACATCATCTTCTATTCTCTTTAGTTTTGCTGATACTTCTTTTTTAGATACTCCAAGATCCTTTCCTTGTTCTGCTTTACAGGATGCATAAAACTTTATCTTGGGTTCAGTACCTGATGGCCTGATAGTTACCATAGATCCATCCTGCAATAAAAATTGCAATACATTTGACGAAGGGAGATCAATATTTTTCTCTTTTTTACCAGTTTCTAAATTAAAAGTCTCTCCTGTTTTATAATCCTTCATAAAAGATAACGGGATACCTCCAAATGTGGAAGGAGGTTCATTTCTCATTGAAGACATCATTCCTTCCATTTGAGCCTTACCCTTTTCTCCCTTAAGATACCTGGAAATTAGAAGTTCCTCAAAGTAACCAAATTGTTCCCATATTTCTTTTAACCTATCCAGGACACTTTTACCCATAGATCTATGATAAAGAGTTAATTCAACAGTTAAAAATGCAGCAGAAACTGCATCTTTATCACGAACTTCATCTGTAACAAGGTATCCATAACTTTCCTCTCCACCAAAAATATATTTTTCACCAGTAATTCCAAACTCTTTTATTTTTTCTGCTATATATTTAAAACCAGTTAAAACATCATAAGATTTTACACCATAACTCATTGCAACAAGTTTTTGCAGTTCTGTAGTTACAATAGTTTTTACAAAAGCACTTTTTGTACCCAGCAAGTTTTTATCTTTAAGAGAGGAAAAAATATAGTCACCCAAAAGAACACCTAACTGATTACCTGTAATAAGAACAAAATTATCTCCATCTGGTACAGCAATTCCCAGACGGTCTGCATCCGGATCTGTTCCCAGGAGAATATCTGCACTTTCCTTCTTTGCAAGCTTTAATCCCAGTTCCATAGCCTCTACTATTTCAGGGTTAGGGAAAGCAACAGTAGGAAAATCACCATCAGGTTCTCTTTGCTCAGGTACTGTTATTACATCTATACCCATCTCTCCAAGAGTTCTTTCTACAAGCATAGTGCCTGCTCCATGAAGAGGAGTATACACAACTTTTAAATTTTTTCCTTCTGCCTTCATTAGTTCCGGTCTAAAAGAACAGGATTTTACAAGTTCCACATATGAATCATCTATAAGATTATCAGCATTTACCAAAAGGCCTTTTAATACAGCTTCATCTTTATTCATAGACAGAACTTTACCTGAGACAGCATTTACTTCGTCTATAATTGCAGCATCATGGGGTGGAACAATCTGGCCACCATCAGACCAGTATACTTTATAACCATTGTATTCTGCTGGGTTATGAGATGCTGTTACAACTATACCTGCAGTACAGGATAATTTTCGAACAGTATATGAAACAACAGGAGTTGGCCTAAGGGACGAGAAAAGATAAACTTTTATTCCATTTGCACAAAGTATTAGAGCTGCTTCTTCTGCAAAAAGCTCAGAAAAGTTTCTGGAATCGTATGCAATTGCAACAGAACCCTTATCTGTAGTTTTATTAATATAATTAGCCAAACCAGTTGTAGATTTCCTGATGATATATGGATTTATTCGATTATACCCACCACCAATAACACCACGGAGTCCACCAGTTCCAAACTCCAAATCAGTATAGAATCTATCATTTAGTTCTTCTGTATTCTTAGCATCTACTACCTGTTGTAAATCATTTACAAAATGAGAATGTTCCTCATACTTAAGATAATCACTGATTTTTGTATCCAACTCTTTATGATCCATATAAAACTCCTGTTACTCCCCTATTATTCTTAACAATTCTTCCGGTTTGTCAATCAATATCCCTGCTCCAGCCTCTGTTAATTCTACAATATCCCTATATCCCCAGGTAACTCCGACACCTAAAAGTCCGGAATTTACCGATGTTTTCATATCAACTCCACTGTCACCAATAAAAATTGCATCAGAAGGTTTAAGATTCATATCTACCAGTATTTGATGTACAACATATGGATCCGGTTTTTTAGGAACATCAGGGAGTATTCCCTGAACAGTTGTAAAAGGCCAGGAAGATAGTAAACTTCCTGCAATAATTTTAACAAGTGTGTCTTCTTTATTAGAAAGAATTGCTATTTTAACACCCATATTTACCAGAGAATCAAGTAAGGAAGTAATTCCTTCATAAGGTTTTGTACCTATAATAGGGTTTTTATTGTATTCTTCCATGACCCTCAAATAACCTTTATTCAGGGTTTCTTCGGGACAATCTGCAATACAGGCTCGCTTTAAAGTTTCTTTTAATCCATAACCTACAAATTTCATATACGATTCTTCCGGATGGACAGGCATATCAAGCTCTGCTAACAATTTATTTAAAGAAAGAGCGATATCTCCCAAAGTATATAGAAGAGTGCCATCCAGGTCAAAAATAACTGCTTTATATTTCATTTGTACAGGCTATGGAACAATAGTAAGTTTGTCAATATTATATAGAAAAGTACAACAAATTTTCTAAGGGAACAGATAGATGCAAACCAAAATACTTTTTCTCGAATCCTACTACAGCGGATCCCACAAAGCCTTTGCCGACGGGCTCATAAAAAACTCAAAACATAATTTTAATATACTGACCATGCCTGCACGATTTTGGAAATGGAGGATGAAGGGTGCTGCACTTTATTTTGCAGAACAAATAAATAATGTGGAAGAATATAATCTTATTTTTGCAACGGATCTTATTAATATTTCCGATCTAAAAGCCCTCCTTGGTAATAATTGTCCTCCAATTATTCTCTACTTCCATGAGAATCAACTGGCCTATCCCTTAAATAATAATGAAAAACTGGATTATCACTACGGATTAACAGATTTGACAAATGCTATAACAGCAGACAGTGTGGTTTTTAATTCAGAAACTCATAAAAGAACATTTCTTAAAGAACTTCCATTGTTTCTAAACCACCTTCCTGACTTTATTCCAACCTGGCCCATAGAAAGAATTGAAGCCAAATCTATTGTGATATATCCGGGAATTGAAAATAGTGTTGTTATAAACAAAGATGATAAATTAGAAAAGCAGAATAATGATATACCACTCATTATATGGAATCACAGGTGGGAATTTGATAAAAACCCGGAAGATTTTTTTAATGTACTATTTAAGCTGGAAAAAGAAAATATTCCATTTCAACTGGCTCTTTTGGGTGAAAAATATAAGAAACAACCTCCGGTTTTTAAGGAAGCAGAAATTATACTTAAAAAAAATATCATTCATTCCGGATACTTAGAAAGTTATGATGATTATACAAATATGCTGAAAAAGGGAGATATTGTTGTAAGTACTGCAAATCAGGAAAACTATGGTATAGCCATCATTGAAGCAATTCTGGCTGGTTGCAAACCAATTCTACCAAATAGACTTTCCTACCCCGAGCTTATTCCGACAAAGTTTCATTCTGA
>DAOVSY010000565.1 GCA_030633365.1 Spirochaetaceae bacterium
TGACTTTCAGAAAAAGCCTCATCCAGAATTTTCATACCGGATATATCACAGGGTCTTACACCAAAAAGAATAATTTTTCCAGGGTTTGTTTTAGCTGTAACCTTACCGTCAAAGGTGTACTCCAGAATAACTTCCTCCTGAGGAAAGAAGAATTTTTTAGGAGAAAGTACAGTAGGTGTATAATCCTGTACAATATCTTTGACATCTTTCACATAGTCAAATAAAACTTTTCCCTCTCTTTTTGTTAATGCTGCGATTTTGTACTCTCCAAGAGCCCTTTCAAGGCCGTCGAAGACACCGTCTTTAGTTGACTGTTTGTTTAATACAGTAGTCATTTTCAGATACCCCCACCATTTATTTTTTGTTCGATCCATTCGAACCAGCCGACGAGACCCTCATTTTTTGTACATGATGTTTCGATTACAGGCAGTTCTTTATTTATTTTTTCAAGATCCTTATAAAAGGATTCTTTATTGAAGTTTGTGTATGGAATAAGATCCATTTTGTTAAGAAGCATTAATTCGGATTCCCTGAAAAGAAGAGGATACTTTGCAGGTTTATCATCTCCTTCAGCAGTACTCAGCATTGCTATTTTTGCAGCTTCCCCAATATTAAACTCTGAAGGACAAACCAGATTACCAACATTTTCAACAAAAATTATATCAAGATCATCCAGATCAAATTGATCAAGAGCATTTTTGATACTTAAAGAATTTAAGTGACAGGCTCCATCTGTATTAATAACAACCAGGGGTATTTTATACTTTTCAAGCCTTTCAGCATCTCTTGCTGTTGTTATATCCCCTTCAATAACTGCAATGGAATACTTGTCTTTAAAATGTTCTACAGTTCTTTCCAGTAGAGTTGTTTTTCCAGAGCCTGGAGAACTTATTAAATTTAAAAGCAGTATCTTCTTTTCCCTTAGCAGTTCTTTTATCTCCAAAGCTCTGTCATCATTTTCCTCCAGAACTGCTTTCATAATCGCAATTTCCATTATACCTCCCCTTCAATACTTTCTATTAACAGGTCTTTACCTGATATGGTTTCAAGTCCAGGTGATCCGCATGAAATACAAAGATATGTATTGTCTTCAACAATAAAATCTGTGCCACATGATCTGCATCTCATTTTTATATTTACTCTATCTATTTTCAGAATTGCATTATCAGCTATGGTATTTTTAGAAACAGAATCAAATGCAAATTTCATTAAATCAGGAGCCAGATGCCTCTGACGACCAACTTTTAAACTTATTTTTGATATTTTTGTAAGATTATTATTTTCTGCAGTTTCAAGAATTATTTTAAATACATTTGAGATTACAGTCAGTTCATGCATTAACATATCCTCGGAAGCTGCATTCCTGCAGGTATATCAATTATTCTGTTTCCACCAATTTCTGTATTTAATACCAGCTTGCCATGATGCTTATCTACTACTGTTCCAATTACACTGCTGTTTCTCCCCAGTGGATGAGATTTCATGGCTTCAAGAATATTTTCCCATCCTTCTCCCGCAACAATTATTACTTTCCCTTCGTTTGCCAGATGCAGAGGATCGAATCCAAGAAATTCACAAAGTCCCCTTGTATTTTCTGCCAGTGGAATAGATTTTTCTTCAAGAGATATTCCTAAATTTACTTTGTCTGCAAGTTCTGTCAGAACAGCTGCAAGGCCTCCTCTGGTAGCATCCCTCATAAAATTAATAGAGTTATTTACTTTAAGACAGCTTCCAATTAAACTATTTAAAGGAGCACAGTCAGATTTAATTGTATTATTAAAGGAGTTTCTAATTGATAAAACTGCCAGACCGTGATCTCCAATATTTCCATTTATAAGAATTTTATCTCCGGCTTTCACATTTAATCCGGATCCAATTGATCTGTGTTTTTCTTCCAGAAAACCAACTCCTGCAGTATTTATAAACATTCTGTCACAGGCACCTTTTTCAACAA
>DAOVSY010000056.1 GCA_030633365.1 Spirochaetaceae bacterium
TCTGTCAAGGAGTTAAAGCAAATTATATCAATCAGAGCTTTTTTCGATGTAACACATTTTGAATTTAAAAGTAACTCTTCTCTAAAATAACCACAGTAAACCGACGGAAAAAGCTAAAAACGAAATAATATCATATACAACGCAAAAGGCTCATCATAATTATTCTATTGCAGAGAATCTTATTTGTAGTTAAACTTCATTTATGTCAGATAAACCTATTGTATTTATTGATTCCGGTGTAGGAGGACTTCCTTATCTAAAAAAAGCAAAGGAATTTTTGCCAAAAGAAAAATTTATTTATGTAGCAGATAATAAAAACTTTCCTTATGGGGAAAAGGACAGTGCAGAGCTGACAGATATAATTATAAGGTTAATTGAAAGCATTGTAGATATAATTGATCCTAAATTAATTGTAATAGCCTGTAATACAGCATCTGTTGTAGCTTTGTCCACTCTAAGGAAGAAATTCGGTATTCCATTTGTGGGCGTTGTTCCTGCAATAAAACCTGCTGGAGAGTATGTTGTAAATGGTACTATTGGTTTGCTTGCAACAACAAAAACAGTAACAGACCCTTATACCGATGATCTTATAAATCAGTTTGCATCAACAAGCAGGGTAGAAAAATATGCTGGTATTGATCTGGTAGACTTTGTTGAAAATAATTTTTTTACTTCAACTGAAAAAGAAAAAATGGGAGTTGTTTCTCAGGCTTCAAAATATTTTAATAATCTGAAAATTGATGCTTTGGTTTTGGGATGCACCCATTTTGTTTATCTAAAAGAATATTTTAAAAAAAGTATATCCGGAAATATTGATATAATTGATTCTATTGAAGGTGTTTGTCAACAAATAATAAGAATAATAAAAGAGGAATCTAAAAAATCAGATAGTGGATTAATGAATATATTCGAAGATAAAAAAAATGATTTATTCTATATAACTGGAAATCAATTTGATAGTTCGAAATATCAAAAATATTCAAAAGAATTCGGATTGACCTGGGTAGGTAAATTGTGAGTTTACGGGAAGGTCTTATTCTTACAGGGATAAATAATATATTTACAGTTCATTCAGATAATAATCTATATCTTTGTGAAATAAAGGGAAAATTTCTAGGTGGTTTGGAAAATGTATATAACCCTCTGGCAGCAGGTGACATAGTTAAATTTGCTGTAGATGAAATTAGTGATAATAAAGGTATGATAGTTGAACGTTTAAAACGTAGAAATGAATTTTCCAGATGGAATAATAAAAGGAATGCTCCTCAAACAATTGCAGCCAATATTGATTATTTAATATGTGTTGCCTCTTCAGGTAACCCACCTTTTAGACCAAGGTTTATAGATAGAGTACTTGTAATGGCAGAATCAAACATAAAAGTACTCATTGTATTAAATAAATCAGATTTAGGCATTGATGAACAAATTAAAATTCGAATGGAAGATTATAAAAGTATAGGTTACAACTATATCAGCTGTTCTGCAGAAACTGGTGAGAATATTGATAAGCTTAAAAAAATTATATCCGGAAATGTATCTGCATTTGTAGGGCAGTCCGGAGTTGGTAAATCAACTCTTCTTAATGTTCTTTATCCCGGACATGAATTAAAAACTGGACCTGTTTCAATTAAACATGACAGAGGCAGACATACAACAAATTATTCAAGATTGATATTTGAAGATAACGGCGGCTTTATAGACACTCCTGGAATACGGGAAATTGAGATATTTGGAATAAAACAGGATGAACTTGGTTTTCATTTTAGCGAATTTTCTGCCTATAGTAAAAATTGTAAATTCCAACCTTGCAGACATAATAATGAACCTGAATGCAGTGTTATACAAGCTGTAGAAGATGGGCATATACACCCTGACAGATATGAAAGTTACCTTCGTATTCTAAATAGTCTGGAACAGAATGGGGTGTCCTGGTATGGATAACCGTAGTGCAGTTCTTCTGGAATTTGATAAAATTCTGACCCTTCTTCTTAAATATTGTTTGTCTGAAGAGGGAAGAAGAAAACTGCAGGTTCAGGAATTATTTTATAATGCAGATTCTTTATCTGATTTTCATAATATGCTTGCTCAATTAAGGATGCTTCTTGAATCTGATGAAGAATTTCCTGTCGTAAATTTTCCGGAAATTGAATATCTTCTTACGATTTTTATAAAAGATGGAAGTTCCCTGGATGGAATTGATCTTTATAATATTTCACAATTTATAATTTCTGCTTTAAAAGTAAAGGATTTTGTAAAAAATACAAAACTAACAGATTTAAATATTATAGTTGATTATGTGGAAAGAATTCCCCAAATGGATAAACTTGCATCAGATATATTAAGGGTAATTAATTCTTCGGGACATATAAGAGATGATCATCCTGAACTGAAAAATTTAAGAAAGGGTTTGGGAGAACTTAATAATAAAATTTCAAATCTTACTTCATCATATATATCAGAAAATAGAAATTTATTTCAAACAGATGTTCCCAGTCAGAAAGATGGTCGAATTGTACTGCCTCTTAAATCCAGCTATAAAGGGAAAGTTAAAGGTATTATTCACGATATATCGGCTAAAGGAAATATTTTATATATAGAACCTTTTGATGTGCTGGAATTAAATAATAAAATTGCTGTTCAGGAACATGAAATAAGCATAATTGCGAATAGAATTTTCAGAGAATTTACTGAAAAAGTTAGATTGGAAGTAGATGATTTAAAAATACTTATAGATTCACTTTCTTTTTTTGATACAGTATATGCCCGGGTTAAATTCTCAATTAATTTTAATTGTTACAGACCGGAAATCTCAAAATCCGGGATTAAACTGGATAAAGCCAGGCATCTTCTTCTGGGAGATATGGCTGTTCCAATTACAATCAATATGGAGAAAGGGCTTCATACTCTTATAATAACAGGACCTAATGCAGGTGGTAAAACTGTTTCTATAAAGACAGTAGGCTTACTGGCAATGATGAACCAGTTTGGGTTACAAATACCTGCTGCAGAAGGAAGTATCCTTCCCGTATTTGATGGAATTTATGCTGATATTGGAGATGATCAGTCTATAGAAGAGTCTCTGTCAACTTTTTCCGGACATATGAAAAATATTGCATCTATTCTGGATAAAGCCAGCAGCAGCAGTTTGGTTCTTTTAGATGAACTTGGATCTGGTACAGACCCAGGTGAAGGTGCGGCTATAGCTATGGCAGTTCTTGATTATTTGTCAGCTAAAGGTTCAATTGTACTTATTACATCACATCATGGTCTTTTAAAGAATTACGGTTATACCAGAGAAGGTGTTATAAATGCATCTATGGAATTTGATGAAGGAAGTCACAGTTCTACATATCGTGTTGTTCCTGGGGTTCCGGGAGACAGCCATGCTGTTGATATAGCCCGACACAGTGGGATTCCTGGAAATGTTATTGAAGAAGCTCAAACTTACCTTAAAGACAAACAGACCGAAGTTGGCCGGATGATTAGTGAGTTAGAGATAAAACATAGAGAAGCAGGTAAAAGAGAAAATGATATAATAGAACGGGAAAAAAATCTTAGGAATCAAATACGTGAAAATGATCTTAAAGAGCTATCATTCAGACAGTCAGAAAATGAGCTTAAACGAAAATGGAATAAAGAATCCAGTAAATTTTTAACAACTGCCCGTAAAAGTCTTGAAAACCTTGTAAAAGAACTTAAAGAGGGTGAATTGACTAAGGAAAAAACAAAACAGGTTAAGAGTTTTTTATCAGATATTAATGATAATATTAACCAGGAAGAAGAATCTCTTAAAAAGTTTGTAATAAACAATCCTGATAACCTGAAAGAAGAATTACTTGAACCGGGTATGGATGTTCTTATTGGTGAATATAGAAGACCTGGTACTATTGTAAGAAAAGGTAAAAAGAAAGATTGGATTATTAATACTGGTGCATTAAAAATATCAGTTAGTGTAAATGAAATTTATCCGGCAATGGAGAATAAGAAAAATGAAACATTCGGTGTTGCTTTAAGTAATGTAAAAGCTACAAATACAGCAAAATTTACATTGGATCTCAGGGGGTTTAGACTTGAAAATGCTTTATCAACTATTGAAAAACAAATAGATAATGCACTAATGTCAGGTCTTCTTGAATTTAGTATAATACATGGAAAAGGTGAAGGAATCTTAAGCAATGGTGTTCAAAAATATCTTAAAAATGAATATAGTGTAAAAGAATTCTATTTTGCTCACCCTGATGATGGTGGATTTGGCAAAACCATAGTAATATTAAAGGAATAATGAAAAATAAGTTAATTAGCAAAATATTTATATTATTATCAACTCTTATTTTTGTGTCCTGTCTGGAAGTTGAAACTACAATAAACATTTCCAATAACAAAAGTGGTGTTTGGATACTTAAATATCGAATAATGCAGGAAGCATCATATATTACTCCGGGAAATGAGTTACAGGGGTATAACTATTTTCCTGTAAGTGAAGAGGAATTAGTAAATCGTATTGATAATATAGCAGGTCTGGAATTAATTTCCTTTTCTTCAGTAAATACAATTTTTTATACAGAATTTCTTACAGAAATGAGTTTTGACAGTACAAATAATATACAGGATTTTTTTAATAATTATACAAATAACATTCTGTTTACAATGGATTATACCGAGCCGGATATTTTGAAAATGGTTTTAAATAATCCCTTTCCGGAAGCTGACAGTACAGAGACTATAAATTTAATTACCGGTTTATACAGTGATAAAAATATAAGTATTACTGTTGTCCTCCCTGGTATAGTAACAGAATCCAATCAGGGTCTTTTATCTGAAAACCCCTCTGAAGCAAAAATGAATATTACATTAGTACAAGTTTTTAATATAACAGAACCCCTCGATTGGATAGTAAAGTATGAATAATCCTAAAATTAAAGAGTGGGAACATACTTTAAGAAAGATTTTTGATATTATTGATGACCATCTGGAAGATAAGTATGGTTTTTTATATCCTTTGCATCCTGCAAGACCTCAAAGAGGACACACAGCCAATAAATCCAGTGACGGTCTGTTTAATATTGGAGCTGCTTTCTCTGCTGGTTTTGGTTCGAGTCATGGAAGAGGCTGGGTTGTAGATGTTACTATGGTTACACTTTCCAAAGTTCCGGAAAATGTAAAACTTCAAATATACAGTAAGGTAATTGATGAATTGAAACGTCTTTTAAAAGAATATTATCCTGAAAGAGGTATTAAAGTTGAAAAAGATGGAAGTATTTTCAAAATTTATGGAGACCTGGGTTTGGAAATATTCGATAAAAGTTAAAATTTACTTGCGAAAGTGGTTTTTTAATATTGGAGTTAAAATATGGCAGTAAAAAAATTTTTTAAAATTCTATCAATTGAATTTTCTGATCTTGAAGAGGGCATTGATTCTCTAATAAGCGGTATTGCTGAAAGATATAAAGATCATGAAATTACAGAGCATGTGATGTTGGAAAATAGTTCTTTATTAAAAAGAGAGTTAACAGATATGCTCCTGATACATGAGAAAATTATGAAACTTTCAGAAAATGATTATTTATCAGTTGAGGAAGCAAGTATTGCTGTAATAGATTTAATTTACAGTATTAAAGGCATCCCGGAGGCTGTTCATATCTATATGGAGAGTCGTGTAAAAAAAGTTCTAAGATATATAGATGAAATTTGTAAATAAGATTTTATCTAAGCACTAAATAAAATATTCTGTTGATTAAAAAGTGTTAATTATATAGTATTAGCACGATATTTGATTTTTAGCTTTGAGAGGAAAGTATGGATGTACAATTAAAGGAATTGATTGAAAAAATTAAATCTGAGGGTGTAAAGACTGCAGAAGATCAGGCAGCAGAAATTATAAGAAACGCTGAACAAAAAGCAGATACAATAATAGCAAATGCAGAATCCCAGGCAAAAATAGCCAGAGATAAAGCAAGTGCTGATGCTGCAAGATTTGAAGCTACAGGAAATGAGGCTTTAAAACAGGCAAGTAGAGATTTAATTATTTCTACAAATAAAAAGCTGGAAGAAATTTTTGGTCGTCTTTTGAAAAATGAAGTTGATGAAGTTTTAAAAGGTAGTTTCCTTGAAACAGTAATTATGACTGTTGTTAAAAATTGGAAAAATGATCTGAATGACATGTCAGTACTTCTTCCGGCAGTAGAATTAAAAAAATTGGAATCTGGTTTAAAAACTAAAATTTCACAGGAAATTAAGGGAAGTCTTGAAATTAAACCCCTAAGCGGTTTAGATTCCGGATTTAGAGTTTCCAGTAAAGATGGTTCTGCTTATTTTGATTTTACCGGCGAAGGTATATCAGAACTATTGTCTGAATTACTTAATCCCGGAATTGCATCTCTCCTTCAGGAAGCTACAGCCGGGGAGGCTTAATTTTGGATCAGTATTATTACGCAGTTTCGTCCCTGCCTTTTCTTGATATTAATGTTCCCCCTTTAATTAAAGTGGACGAATTTATAGCTATTTGTGACAGTGCTTTGGAAGAAAGCGATTTTAATATTATAAATTCAATTTCGCTTTCAAATTTAAAGGACATGGATTCATCTATATCTTTAATAAAAAAATGGTTGTCCTGGGAAGGTACACTTCGTAATGAAATTGCGAAATTAAGGTCTGTTTCACTAGGCGTAGATTCGGGACAATTTATTTATGATACCCCGAGCAATTCTGAAGCTCCGGGTATAGCCAAAAATGCATACAAAATGGATTCCCCTTTATTGGCAGAAGAAGTAATGGATAAAGCAAGATGGCAGTTTCTTGATGAACTGGAACAAGGGCATTATTTTGATCTTGAAAAATTAATAATTTATTCACTGCGTTTGCAGATTCTTGAGCGTAAAAGTATGTTTACAACAGAGAATGGAAATGAAAAATTCCAGAAAATCTATGAAAATATTAAAGAGGCAGTACGTGAAGCTTAAAAATCATGTAATGCCTATATAAGCGGAGAACTCAAATGACGAAAAATTTAGGAAAGATTGTCGGTATAAATGGAAATATGGTTTCTGTTGAGACTGACGGTCAGGTATCTCTTAATGAGGTAGGATATATTCTTGTAGAAGAACAAAGATTAAAAGCAGAGGTTATTAGAATAACCGGTAAACGATTGGAACTTCAGGTTTTTGAAGCTACATCGGGAGTAGGCATAGGTAATACTGTAGAGTTCTCCGGTGAACTTCTAACTGTAGAACTTGGACCTGGTCTTTTAACACAGATATATGACGGTTTACAAAACCCACTACCTGAACTTGCAGAACAATGTGGTTTTTTCCTGCAGCGTGGTATCTATTTAAATGCTTTACCACGAAACATAGAATGGGACTTTACTCCATCTGTAAAAGCAGGTGATACAGTAAGTGATGGTTCTACTCTTGGTACAGTACCTGAAGGCCAATTCAAACATCTAATTATGGTTCCTTTTGGTTTTAAGGATAATTATACTGTAAAAGAAATTAAAACTTCCGGAAAATACACTGTAGATACAGAAATTGCAGTTATACAGGATGAAAAAGGTAATACACATTCTGTAAGCATGATGTTTACATGGCCTGTTAAAAGAGCTGTAACTTCTTATGCAGAACGTCTTAAGCCTGGTGCTCCAATGGTTACAAAAACCAGAATTGTAGATACCTTTCTTCCTGTAGCTTTAGGTGGAACATATTGTATTCCTGGTCCCTTTGGTGCCGGCAAAACAGTTCTCCAGCAGGTAACCAGTAAAAATGCAGAAGTTGATATTGTAATAATTGCTGCTTGTGGTGAACGGGCAGGAGAGGTTGTAGAAACCTTAAAAGAGTTCCCTGAACTGATTGACCCTAAAACAGGTAAGTCTCTTATGGAACGAACAATTATTATATGTAATACAAGTTCAATGCCTGTTGCTGCCAGAGAAGCATCTGTTTATACAGCAGTTACTCTTGCTGAGTATTACAGGCAGATGGGGCTTAATATTCTTCTTCTTGCAGATTCTACATCAC
Source organism: Spirochaetaceae bacterium (assembly GCA_030633365.1). The sequence goes on from DAOVSY010000056.1 coordinate 8,013, forward strand.
GTTGGGCTCAGGCCATGCGTGAGATGTCCGGACGTCTTGAAGAAATACCCGGTGAAGAAGCTTTCCCTGCATATTTGGAATCGACAATAGCCAGTTTTTATGAAAGGGCAGGTCTTGTCAGGTTGAAATCAGGAGGAACAGGTTCTGTAACAATTGGAGGGACTGTAAGTCCTGCTGGTGGTAACTTTGAAGAACCTGTTACCCAGGCAACTTTGAAGGTAGTTGGTGCATTTCATGGTTTATCAAGAGAACGTTCCGATGCCCGTAAGTATCCTGCAATCCATCCTCTTGAAAGCTGGTCAAAATACCCAAGTGTTGTTCCTGTTGAAAAAGTTGATTATGCCAGAGGTGTTCTATTTAGAGGTAATGAAGTCGGACAGATGATGAAAGTTGTTGGTGAAGAAGGTACCAGTATAGATGATTATTTAATTTATCTTAAATCTGACTTTCTTGATTTTGTATACCTTCAGCAGAACTCTTTTGATCCAATAGATGCTTCTGTAAGTGTAGAAAGACAAAATTATATTTTTGATATTCTTCTAACTATACTTGGTGGTAATTTTGATCTTAGTACTAAAGCAGATGCCAGAAAGTATTTTAATAAATTAAGACAAAGATTTTTAGATTACAACGGAGCCGAATGGCAAAGTGATGATTTCAAGAAGCTCGAAAAAGAGTTACTTGATATGATAAAAGATAAAAAGATCGGCAACCTGGAAGATGCTAAAATCTTTCAGCAGGTTTAGAAAGGCGGTATAAAGATATGCGGAAAGTATACAGTAAGATTGAATCTATATCAGGAAATGTAATATCTGTATCTGCAGAGGGTGTAAAATATAATGATTTAGCAGTGGTAACTTCCGCTCATGGAGAGTCCCTCGCAAATGTTATCAGAATGAACGGCAATAGTGTTTACCTTCAGGTTTTTTCCGGAGGACGTGGTGTTTCTACCGGTGATGAAGTCAGGTTTTTAGGTCATCCAATGCAGGTCTCTTTTTCAGAGAATCTTCTTGGAAGAATTTTTACCGGAAGTGGTAAACCAAGAGATAATGGTCCTGAACTTACAGAAAACATGATAGATATAGGTGGACCGTCAGTTAATCCTGCAAAACGAATTATTCCAAGAAATATGATTCGTACAGGTATTCCTATGATTGATATATTTAACTCACTTGTTGAATCTCAGAAATTACCAATTTTTTCAGTTTCAGGTGAACCTTATAATGAATTATTATCAAGAATTGCCATGCAGGCAGAGGTTGATATGATTATTTTAGGCGGTATGGGACTTAAATATGATGATTATCTGTCATTCAAAGAGACTCTCGAAGAGGGTGGTGCTATGAGTAGAACAATATTCTTTGTTCATACTGCAGCTGACCCTATTGTAGAGTGTTTGCTTGTTCCGGATATGAGTCTGGCAGTAGCAGAAAAGTTTGCATTGGAAGGGAAAAAAGTTCTTGTACTTCTAACAGATATGACTAACTTTGCAGATGCTATGAAAGAAATTGCTATAACAATGGAACAGGTACCGTCAAACCGTGGTTATCCTGGAGATCTTTACAGCCAGCTTGCTTCCAGATATGAAAAAGCTGTCGATTTTGAGGGTGCCGGGTCAATTACCATACTTGCCGTTACAACAATGCCTGGTGACGATGTAACTCATCCGGTTCCTGATAATACAGGGTACATAACAGAAGGTCAGTACTATTTACGAAACGGCAGAATAGAACCTTTTGGATCACTGTCCAGGCTTAAACAGATGGTTAATGGTGAGACAAGGGAAGATCATAGAGCTTTAATGGATGGTATGATTAAGTTGTATGCTGCTTTTAAGGAATCCCAGGAGAAGAAATCAATGGGTTTCAGAATGTCAGACTGGGATGATAAACTTCTTAAATATGGTGATCTTTTTGAATCTGAAATGATGGACTTATCTGTAAATATTCCTTTGGAAGAAGCTCTGGATAATGGATGGAATATTCTGGCAGAATCATTCACAAGAGAAGAGACTGGTCTTAGAACTGATCTTTTAAATAAATTTTGGCCTTCAGATAAGAAAGGTAGCTAAGCTATGGCTAATATAAAGCTTACTAAAAATGAGCTTAAGACCCAGAAGGATTCTTTGAAGCGATTTCAAAGGTATCTTCCAACACTTATTCTAAAGAAACAACAACTTCAGATGGTTATCCGTCAGGTTGAAATTAAGATTAAGGAAGTTGAATCTGAAAGAGAGGCCTTATTCAATTCTCTTCAATCCTGGATTGCAGTTTATGGAGAAGATCAAAATCTAACTTCATTAATTAAAATAAAAAGAATAATAAAAGATATTGGAAATATTGCCGGTGTAGATATTCCAGTATTTAGTGAGTTAACTTTTGAGGATATTGAATATAATTTATTTTTACTTCCTTTATGGATAGATAAAGGTCTTAGTTCAATTAAATCAATGGCGGCTTTTGACGCTGAAATAGAAGTTTTACAGGAACAAAAAAGGCTTCTTGGAGATGAACTTAGAATAACAACTCAAAGGGTAAATCTATTTGAGAAAGTTAAAATACCTGATACAAAAGAAAACATCAGAAAAATTCAAATATATCTTGGTGATCAGCAGACAGCAGCTGTTGTAAGAGGAAAAATGGCTAAAAACAAGATAGTGAAGGTGTCGTAATAATGATAGTACCAATGAAGAAAGTTTTTATACTGCTTCTTAACTCAGATAAAAATGATGCTCTTAAAAGACTGAAGGATATTGGTGTTATCCATTTAGAGGATATAAATGGATCCGGAGATAAATTAAGTTTATTGCAGTCTGAAAAAGATATGGTTTCCAGAAGCCTGGCAATAATTCCGGATGTAAAGAAAAAGAAAGCAAAAGAAATTACCTATGGTAAAGAAGAAACTCTTGAAATAACAAAAAGAATTATTAGTTTAAATGATGATCAAAAATCATTATCTGACAGTATATTAAATATTAATAAAGAAATTGACAGGATTAAAATATGGGGAGATTTTAATCCTGAAGATATAAATTTATTAAGAAACAGCGGTGTTAATTTAAAACTCTTTGAATTGAAAAAAACTAATCTAAAGGAACTTTCTGAAAACATTGCTATTTTCACAATTGCCACTGTGAAATCTTTAGGTTATTACGTTATTATTAGTGATTCATTTGATGAAATGGAAAAGTTTGAAGAAGTTAATATTCCAGAACTTGGCCTGGAAGATCTTTACAGTAAATTGGAAACAATAAAGAGATCAAAAGAAAAAGTTATAAAAGAACTGGAAACTCTTTCAGATGCAAAATCTTCTTTGGAGAAATTACTTACAGATTATAATGATGAAATTGAGTTTGAAAATATTTACTCAGGTCTTTCTGTTGATGGTACTATAGCTTATTTACAGGGTTTTATGCCTGCAGATAAATCTGATCTAATAAAAGATGTAGCTGCGTCTAATTCATGGGCAGTTATGCTACAGGATCCCATTGAAGAAGATCATGTTCCCACTTTAATTCATAATTCAAAAATTGTACGAATAATACAACCAGTATTTGATTTTCTTGGAACTATTCCCGGTTACAGGGAAAAAGATATTAGTTTTATGTTTTTAATATTTTTTAGTATATTTTTTGCTATGATAATTGGCGACGGTGGTTATGGTGCTATTTTTCTTGGAATATCAATATATGCAGGTTCAAAAATAAAAAAGAA
>DAOVSY010000448.1 GCA_030633365.1 Spirochaetaceae bacterium
ATTGATATTTATTCTGGGCCTCCTATAGTTGGTGGAATTGGTGACGGATCAGTGGCTACTGACTATGTTGAGGGTGTTTATTTTATAAATCCAGAACTTAATAAGGTTACTGGGTTGAATAGTTTTTCTGAAATCACAAGTTTGAATGCAGGTACAGATGGTCTATGCTATGATAGAGCTGATGGCTTTTTCTATTACTATGACGGAATTGTAATTCGTAATAATAATGGTTTTGTTAAAGATACGGGTGTTATAAGTTCATTACAAGGTGCAATGGTTGTTTACTCAAATGAAAGAAAAATTTTCTTCCATTCCTATAATGGGGCCACAACTCATAAACTATATAGTATGGGTTTGAATGGTACAGATATGAAACAAATTTTTACAAATGATATTGGTATTGGTGGATTTGATATTCTTTCAAAATAAATACTGTTAAGTGTAACAAGTAAAAACTGTCTGATCTAATTATATCAGGCAGTTTTTTTATTATCTCCGCGGCCTCACATAACTCCTGATCCCCCCTCCCGACATACCTTGTAATCGCAGTATCACATCGTCAATTACAGTTCTGTACTGGGGGTAGCGGATGTTTAATCTTTTTAAGTAGCCCTGTTCCTGTTTAATTCTATTTTGCTTTATAACAGGAAGAAAAGACAACAGGAATGTTTCGTCTTTTTCAGAAAGGTAGAGCATACATATAGCCAGTTCACGGTCAGATACTCGCATTAAGATATTCTGTATGTTGGCGTAAGAACCCTTATGGAGAATACCTGCAAGAACCTGGTCAGGAGTGTTCATAATTAATTAATAAGGCCTATTCCTCCACCGGCATTTATGTAGTAATTATCCATAGAACTGAATTCTCCGGATACAATTCCTGTTATAAATATACCTGTTCCGGGAATAAGGTAGTTAAGTTCTATTCCAGCAGATAAAGGATTGTTATTATTTATATCCAAGTCATAGGGTGTTAATCTATATGCAGTCGATATTCCCAGCATTGCTGGTCCTATATCCAGTACAACAGCTGCTCTTCCATAGCCCCAGGTATAAAAACCAGGGTCATACGAAGTTCCGTCATATGAAACTCTAAATGGTGAGAGAATTATCTCCGGTGTAAGAATCAGTGTAAGGGGTGAAATTGAGACTGACATAGGGAGACCTGCAGACAGACCAGTAAAATTTGTATAACTGTCAGTATAGTGATTGTTCTGATATGAACCCTTTACATACCATGATATATCACTAATTTTTGTATTAATAATTACACTTTTAGCAGATGCTGAGAAAAAATATGATTCAGAGGTTTCAGGTAATATATCTATTCCAGCCTGACCAACAATTTCCAGATTTTTATTAGGAATAAACCTTGCACTTGCAGTAAAAGGAAACCTGTAGGTGCTGTCACTAATATGTCCAAAAGAACTTGCAGCCATTTGAAAACTTCCCATTGGCAGGGTTTCAGGTGTTGGACAAAACATTGTGCCGCTTGTGCCATTCAGAGTTGTTCTTATACTAATAACAAGACTGCTGTCTATTACTACATATTTTTCTTTTTGGGATAAATTATTCCCTTTTATATCTTTTCCGGAAACTACCACTCTATATGTTCCATCAGGCATTAGATTTCCATAATCATCCTTTCCATTCCATACAAAAGACTGATCCCAATCTTCAAAATATGGAAAAGTATTTTTAAGAATTTGATTTCCCAGATTATCAAAAATTATAAGTTCTCCCGATCCATATGTACTAACTTCAAAGGATATTTTACTTTCTCCAAGCCCTGCAGGATTTGCCGGATTAAAAGCAGTTCTACTTAGAAATAAACTTGAAATATTAAAAACAGATGGTACCATTTTTATATTAATCGAACTTGTTTTATCTTCATAAATGGGTACCTTCTGTTCCCATGTTTCATAACCAAAAAGTTTTGCTGTTACAAGATGATTCCCTATCTGAACTTCATTCATACCTTCATAAAGGTTCTCCCATCCTGTTGAAATTTCTGCTTCCCCGGGGGATAAGGAAATATTTAAAAACCCTGTTATTGGATCCAGGTTAATAGTCAGAGAAACATTATCTCCTTTTGTATAATTTACCCATTCAGTAGTCGTGAAGTAACCATCTGCTTTTACTGTAATCCTGTAATTACCACTTTTAAGATATTCTGTTACAGGAGACATGCCTGAATATGAGTCATCAATATATACTTCAGCATAGGAAGGATTGGTGTTTATGGTAAGACCTGGATCCTCCTCTACCTCTTCTTCATCTGAAGATGTCAAAGAATCAGTTTCAGCAGTATCTTCGAAGAGACTGCCTTTTGATGTCATACAACTGGTCCCAAATAGAACTGATACTATAATAAATAATACTGGAATTAATGTTTTTAATGTCTTCATATTAAAAGTATCCTTCAGATTATTAGAAAAATCAATAGTACACGCCCTGGTCTCAGAATTTTGGATAATTTGCCGATAGAAGTAGTGAGGGAGTATAAATAGATTCCAGTATGGCAAGACAGAAAAATATTGAGAAAAAAAAAGGATTTATATCACTAATATTAACAAGTTTAAGTTCTTTTTACAGGATTTTAAGTAAAGATAACTTATCCCGGATTATTATTGCAGTTCTGTTAGTAATTATTGCTGGTGGCGGCCTGGTTTTTTTTATTGAATCAGGAACTAACGGAGAGTTTTCCAGGTTTGTTGATTCTCTATGGTGGGGAGCTGTCACAATTACTACTGTAGGATATGGAGATATGGCTCCGGTTTCCAATGCAGGAAGAATGATTGCTGTGATGATGATGTTTGGAGGTATTGTACTAACATCTATTTTTTCCGGAACCATAGCAAGTATATTTGTTGATAGAAAGATTCAGGAGG
>DAOVSY010000107.1 GCA_030633365.1 Spirochaetaceae bacterium
ACTTCAAACGCTGACTTTTCATACGAATGGAAAAATCTTAATGAAGATAGGGATCATTACTTTGCCCTTTATGCACATGAAAAAGGTGGAATGTGGCTTGCCCCTAAAAGGGCAGACATCTGGTTTGATAGTAATGGTTATTATGAGGATTGGCCATGGGGAAACCAAAAACTGTATGTTAGTGCATTAGCAGCTGGAAATTTTGTTGATAGTATTACTCCTCTGGATATTGTTTTTGATTTAACAGGCCCTCCAGTTGAGGCTAATATAGGATTTATGAGGTTTGATGATCTTTTTACTAGTAATTATGGAGCTGTGGTAGATGCACGAATACAAGGTTGGAATGTTATAAATGGCGGTGATATTCTAATTGTACCAGTTAGGAAGAGAATTGAAGATGGTATGAGCTGGGGAGAAATAGATGACGAATATTTGTATGACTATGAACATGCCAAAGTTGCAAATATTACTGTTGCGGGTGATGTTGTAGATATTAAAGATCAGATAAATATTTCAAGATTAAATGGATCCAATACAGTTGCTTTTATAACTGATGATCCTGATTTCCAGGTTGATATTAGCTCTTTAACTTTTTGGGATCCGACTGAATTGAGAGATTTATTTAGTGTCTGGTGGAGCAATAATTAATGAAAATAATACTGGCAGATCGATATATAAAGATAGTCTTTCCTTTTATTCTATTTATAATATTCTTTTTTTCTTCCTGTAATCTGTTTTTTAGTCTTCCTCATGGTCGTGAAAATGTTGATGATCCTAATGCGCAGATAACTGCATTTACTGCTTTACCCTCTGGTGATGATTCTATAGTTACAATGTGGAATTGGAAGGACACTCCAGGTAGTTGGAGCGATGAGGAAATAGATGAAATACATATTCAGCACAGTATTTTGGGATACCCGGAAAATTTGAATTTAATATTTGGAGAAACTTTTTCCAATAACACTGCATGGCAGCATGAGTGGAAAGATTTAATTCCTGGTATAACTCACTATTTTTCCCTGTTTGCAAAAAGTTCTGATGGTGATGGAGGGGATATTTGGTTTGCGCCAATAAAGGCTAAAATTACTTTACCAGGAACATCAGAAACTGGCGTGAACTATGACAGAATAGACAGTCTCAATATTGATAATACCGGTATTGCTGAATGGCTGGATGATCCTGATGGTGTTCTTGAAATTGGCACATCAAAGTGGGCTGTTGTATTTCTTGATATTCCAGATAATGTATACATAACATCTGCTAAAATTATTATGAGTCCTCTTTCAATAGCTGGTAGAACTATTACATTTGCTCCTCTGGATGGAACGTTACCATATGATAATTGGGAGATATGGAATCAATTATCTGATGGAAGTATTGTTAATGAAGCTGCTGGAGTAACATATACTGTTGATCCTCCTGTATTGGGAGAATTTGAAATAACACAAGTGGTTCGGGCTGCTTCCATAACTTCTCAAAAAGCTATTCTAATTAAAATTACATCAGGTACTGCATTAAGTTTTGATAATAATGCTTCTGCACCCAGAATTCTTGCAGATATTATTAAATAATCAGAGCAATCCTCAAATCTTCAAATCCTAATTCAAACATTTTTCTTGATTGTTGATTTTCCTGTTTGCAAATACATATCTCTCATACTACAATAGAGAACATACAGAACTTATGTAACCGGAAGGGTAAATGGAACTTATACTTGAAAACCTTGTTTCTCTTCGTAATCTTTTAAGTCAGCACCCTCTTTTTACTGTGGGTATTATGCTGGTTATGGGCTACTTTATTGGCACACTTGCAGAGAAAGTAAAACTTCCTGAAATAACAGGTTTTATCCTTGCTGGCCTTATTATGGGTTCCACAGTGACAGGTATTGTCCCCCATGAAATGGAGGAATCTCTCAAGGTTGTAACAGAAGTTGCTCTTGGTCTTATTGCTCTTACAATTGGGGGAGAGTTTTACTGGGCCAAGCTTAAAAGGATGGGGAAGGAAGTTGTAATTATAACAGTTGTTCAGATTGCCCTTACTTTTGGGGCTGTGACTGTAGGACTGGTTTTATTTAAAATGTCTTTTCCTTTTGCAATGCTCCTGGGTGCCATTGCATCAGCAACTGCTCCTGCCGCGACTGTTGCAATAGTTCAGTCTCTAAGAGCACATGGTGTATTTATAGATTATCTTTACGGAGTAGTTGCTCTTGATGATGCAGGTTGTGTCATTCTGTTCAGTATAGTTTTTGCCATTGCTTCTGGAATGCTTCTGGGAGATAATGTTGCAGCTGAGGCTGTAGGTCATGCTGTAACTAATCATGGAGGGGCTGCTGTAATAGGTCATGCTCTTCTTGAAGTCCTCCTTTCTATTATTGCAGGACTTATTAGTGGAGTAGCAGTTCATTTTGCTACCTGGAAAAAGCAGAATTCCAATGAAATTATGATTATAACAATTGGAATAGTTTTTTTGTTTACAGCAATGGCTGTTATTTTTAGATTATCACCCCTTCTTGTGAATATGGCAGCTGGTGCTGTTATAATTAATTTTTCCCCTAAAAATCATAGAATTTTCAGGGCTCTGGAACCTTTTACCCCTCCCATATATGCACTTTTTTTTGTGATTGCCGGTACGGAACTTAATCCTGCAGTCCTTGTTCAGAAAGATATTTTAATTTTTGGAGCAGTATATATTTTCCTTAGAGCCATTGGTAAGTATGGTGGAGTTTATATTGGTTGTAAAGTTTCCAGAGTGAAGGGAGTAATAACTAAGCATCTTGGACTGTGTATGCTGCCTCAGGCAGGAGTTGCCATAGGTCTGGTTCTTATGATTCAGGCTTCACCGCTTATGCACCAACTAAGTCCTGAGCAAATATTAATGGTTGACAGAATGGTTAATATTGTACTTCTTTCTGTATTTGTAAATGAACTTGTTGGACCGCCTGTTTCCAGATACGCAATTATTAAAGGCAATGAGATGGAGGGTTAAAAATGGAACTTATAGATATAATAGATCGAAAATGCTGTGCTGTAAATTTAAAGGCCTCCACAAAAGATGATGTACTTAAAAAGATTTCTGAACTGGCTTTAAAAAGTCCATTAATGGAAAAGTTTGAACATGATTTTCTGTTTAGGCAGTTGAAAGACAGAGAAGATCAGGGTTCTACAGGGTTTGGTGATGGGATTGCTATGCCCCATGCAAGAATTGAAGGAATGGAAAAGTTTCTTGTTTTTATTATTACATCATCGAAGGGTGTGGAATTTGATTCTCTTGATAAGAAAAAAGTAAAGCTTATTTTTGTTATTCTTGGACCTGCAGAGGCAGTTCAGGATCATCTAAAAATTCTTGCTACTATTTCACGTACCCTTGGCAGTTCTGCTGGTGTAAGAAACGAAGTCATGAAGGCTCAGACCAATACTGCCCTTTATGAGGCTTTTATTCGCCATTCCCGATTGTCTACCGGGGGGAGTAGCAAAACCAGAAAAATGAAGCTTCTTTATGTTGTTCTGTATATAGAAGATTTTCTTTATGATATTTTAGAATTTTTTATTGAGATGGGTATTGACGGAACCACTATTATTGAGTCTTCAGGAATGGGTGAATATATAAGCAATGTTCCAATGTTTGCCGAGTTTATAGGTTTTATGAAGGAAAATAAAAATAGAAGTAAAACTTTAATGACATTGGTTCCGGAACATAAACTTGATGATATCATTGAAGGCATAGAGGATATTACCGGAGATTTGGATAAAAAACAGGGAGCCATGATAATTGTGACGGATATTAGTTATTTTAAGGGCACTATGAAGATGATGTAGATTTTGAAATGAAAAACTAATAATGAAAAATGAATAATGTTGTAATTAAGGTTGAATCTATCCTGTAATTTTCCTGTTTTATATTATGCAAATGTGTCTATATTTTGTCCGGTATCTGTTTCTTTGTTGTCAATTTCTTCGGGTATTTCTATTGTTTCATCTCTTACTGGTTCAACAGGAACTTGTGGTGGATATTCAATAGGATAAATATCATTTTGTGATGGAATAACATCAGACATATTGTCCTCCTATGGATGCATAGGCGATCGGCTTTCTTTAAATTTAATCATTTTATTACCCAAATGTCAAATTTTCTTAATTATGGATCTTTTTTTGAACTGAAATTTGTATATAATAAAAAATGAAAAACTAATATTGAAAAATGAATAATAATATGAGGAGAACACAATGAGAGATCCAAGAGATAAAAAATTAGCTCAATTACTTGTAAATTATTCCTGTAAAATACAACCCGGAGAGAGTTGTCTTATCCATGCAACAGATACTCCTGATGAATTTATTGAAGAACTTGTTAACGCTGTTTATGCTGCAGAAGGTTTTCCCATTGTTCAATTGGAAACAGAAAGAATAGAAAGAGCCCTGCGTATTGGCGGAACAAAGGATAGTTATAAATTAAAAACAGATATTGAAAAATATCAGATGGAAAAAATGGATGCCTTTATTGGTGTAAGAGGTCCAGCAAATACAAAAGAGATGTCAGATTTACCTGAAGGTAGTAATAGCTTGTATATGAAAGAGTTTTATGAGCCTGTTCATTTTAAAGTTAGAGTAGCAGATACCAAATGGGTGGTTCTTCGTTATCCCACACAGTCAATGGCTGTGCAGGCTAATATGTCTTCCATTAAATTTGAAGATTATTTTTATAAAGTAACAACTGATGTTGATTATAATAAAATGTCAAAGGCTATGGATAAAGCTGTAGATTTTATGTCAAAAGCGGATAAAGTACATATTACCGGTCCCGGAACAGATTTAAAATTTTCCATTAAAAATATAGGCGCAGTTAAGTGCAGTGGTGAGATGAATATTCCTGATGGAGAAGTGTACAGCTGTCCTGTAAAAGATAGTATTGAAGGTTATATAACTTATAATGCACCTTCCAGCTATCATGGTTTTACATTTACAGATGTCCATTTGGAATTTAAGAAAGGTAAGATAGTGAAAGCAACTTCCAATGATAATGAGCGAATAAATAATATATTCGATACAGATGAAGGTTCAAGGTATGTTGGGGAATTTGCTTTAGGATGTAATCCTGAAATAACTTTTCCTATGGACAATATTCTTTTTGATGAAAAAATTGCCGGGTCCTTTCATTTTACCCCGGGTGCTGCATATGATGATGCTGATAATGGGAATAAAAGTGCTGTTCACTGGGACTTAGTTTGTATCCAGACCCCTGAGTATGGTGGTGGTGAAATTTGGATTGACAATGAGTTGATTCGAAAAGATGGTATTTTTATACATCAGGATTTCAGAGCACTAAACCCTGACAATCTTAAGGTTTAATAAGAGTGGAGCTCAAAACAACTGAATTAAAGTTTATAGAACTCCACTTTTGTATATCCAGTTCCAGTATACATAGATTCCCAGTACCCATTCCTATGTGTTTTCCTGTTATTTTTGATATAAATCCTGATATTGTTGGATTATGAGCCACAAGCATAATTGAATCTAATGATTCTTTTTGTGATCCAAGAATATCTATATATTCAAAAATAGAAGCAGAATAGAGCAACTCAGTCCCTGTTAATTTAATTACAGTTTTTTTGTTATGTATAATTTTTGCACTGGATATTGCTCTTAGAGCGGTCGAAGCAATTATGAAATTTGGAAGATTATTGCTTTCTACTAACTTATCTGCAATATTAGTAATTTGCTTTTTACCAAGACTGTCCAATGGGCGGTCAAAATCTGAAATATTACTTAATCTGGAAGCTGCATTCCCATGTCTGAGTAAAAGTAGTTTTTTCATTTAATTAAACCTCATTATATCTGAAACAATCTATTAAATGATCATTTACAATGCCAGCTGCCTGTAAGTGAGCATAAATAATTGTAGAACCTGTAAACTTGAATCCACGTTTTTTTAAATCCAGACTAATCTTATCAGAAAGTTCTGTTTTTGCAGGAACTTCAGAAAGTTTTTGCCATGAGTTTTTTATGGTTTTACCATCTGTAAATCCCCATATATAGTTGTTAAAAGAGCCAGACTCTTCCTGAATATCTAAAAATAATTTGGCGTTAATTACAGATGCTCTCACCTTAAGTTTATTCCTTATAATTCCAGGATCTTGAAGAAGTTCCTGAATTTTTGCCTCATCGTATTTCGCCACAACCGCCGGATCAAAACCACCATAAGCTATTCTGTAGGTTTCTCGGCGTTTAAGTATTGTCAGCCAGCTCAAACCAGCTTGTGCACCTTCTAAAATTAAAAATTCAAAATGTTTGTTATCATCATATACTGGAACTCCCCATTCTTTATCATGGTATTCAATATACTGCTCATTCCCTTCAGACCAACTGCATCTGTTCATAATTACACCTTTTAGATTGAAATTTAGTTTTTATGCAATAAAAGAGTACTAATTCTATGTAAATATAAAAATTATCGTAAGAATTGATATTTTCCCTCTTGTAAATTCTATTCTCAGACCTTAAAATATTCTTTTCCAGTCGTTAGACTTTTACAATCATAATAAAGAGGAGAATAATATGTCAAGAGAATTAGTTGTAATTGCCCTTGGTGGTAATGCTATTAAACAATCAGGAGAAAGAGGTACAACAGAAGAACAGTTTAAAAATGTTGATACTGCAGCAGAACAGATTGCAAAAATATCTATGGCTGGTTATAAAATTGTCATAACCCATGGAAATGGACCTCAGGCAGGTGCTTTGCTTATCCAGCAGGAAGAAGCAGGTGATCTTGTTCCTGCACAGACATTAACAGCTGTTGGTGCTATGACTCAGGGACAAATTGGCTGGATGTTTCAGAATCGACTTGCTTATCATCTCCATAAAATGGGGAAAATGGCTCCTGTGTGCAGTGTTATTACCCAGGTTGAGGTTTCCAGTGATGATCCTGATTTTAAAGATCCCTCGAAACCTGTTGGACCTTTTTATACAGAATCAGATGCAAAGAAATTTGCTTCTGAAAGAGGCTGGGTTGTTAAAGAGGCTAAACCTGGTGTGGAAAAAGGCTGGAGAAGAGTTGTTCCGTCTCCTGAACCTATTAGTATTGTCGAAGAGGAATCTATTAATGCCCTTTTAGTAGAGCGTGTAATCGTTATTGCGGCTGGTGGCGGAGGAATCCCTGTGGAGAAAGGAAAAGACGGCAGCTGGGTTGGAGTTGATGCTGTAATAGATAAGGACCGTACAGGATTTAAACTGTCTCAGGCAATTAAAGCAGATAAGTTTATGATTCTTACAGATGTAGAAAACGTTTATGTTAATTTTAATAAGCCTGATCAGAAAGCTCTTCAGGAGATCACTCTTGATGAAGCACAGGGTTATCTGGATGAAGGGCAGTTTTTAGCCGGTTCTATGGGGCCAAAAGTGGAAGCATGTATGCGATTTGTAAAATGGAGTGGTAAGGAAGCAATAGTTACTTCTCTGGATAAAGCTCTGGATGCACTGCAGGGTAAAACAGGGACTCGCATAAAAAAATAAAATATTGTAAAGTAAGGTTTGAAAGCCCTGCCTCAATGGGGTGGGGTGTTTTTTAATATTGTAAGAGGTAAAGAATGAATATATTAGCTCAGGAATTAAATTCCATTCTGGAAGGAAGTATTGTAGATGATCTTATGTCAGATTTTGGAAGACGTTTTTTCTTTCCCAAAGGCATTGTAGCTCAATCTGCAGAAGCAAAAAAGAAAGCCACAAGGTTTAATGCTACTGTTGGGATGGCAACTTCCAAAGGGAAACCTATGTTTTTAAACAGTGTACGGGACCAAATTTCTGAGTTATCCGAAACGGATGTCTTCCCATATGCTCCTACTCCAGGAGTTTTGGAACTTCGAAATAAATGGCGGGAAGAGATGGATGAAAAAAATCCATCTCTTGCCGGAAAAGAAACCTCTGTCCCTCTGGTTACCAGTGGATTAACTCATGGTCTTTCTGTTTTAGGTGATATGTTTCTTAATAAAGGGGATACTATAGTATTTCCCGACATGTTCTGGGGAAATTACAGACTTATATTTGAGGGACGAAATGAGGCTGATATTATTACTTTTCCATTTTTCTCAGATGATGGTGGAATGAATATTTCTGGTTTTGAGAAAGCTCTCTCTAATGCTCCTGGAGAGAAAATAACTTTTGTATTAAATTTTCCTAATAATCCAACAGGTTATACTCCGTCTTCCAGTGATGGAGATAAAATTATTGAAATGCTGTTAAAACTGGCTAAGAATGGTAAAAAAATACTTGCAATAATGGATGATGCATATTTCGGTCTTTTTTACGAAGGGGAATCTTTAAAAGAATCTCTTTTTGGTAGACTCGCAGATTTACATGGAAATATTCTTGCTGTAAAGGTTGATGGTGTTACAAAGGAAAATTTTGCCTGGGGATTTAGAGTTGGCTTTCTTACATATGCATCAAAAAATCTCAGTTCAGAAGCTCTTGGAGCAATTACAACCAAAACTTCCGGGGCTATAAGAGCTTCTATTTCAAACTCCAATAAAATGGCTCAAAGTCTTGTTTTAAAATCTTTTTCTTCTAGCTCCTATCAAAGTGAAAAGGATGCCGGGTTTGAAATTCTAAAAAAACGCTACCTTAAGGTTCGTGATTTAGTTGGAGCTTTTGATTCTGATTCTCCTCTTAGTGCTCTGCCATTTAATTCCGGGTATTTTATGACCTTCCTTTATAAAGGAGATTCTGAAAAACTCAGGATTCATC
>DAOVSY010000520.1 GCA_030633365.1 Spirochaetaceae bacterium
CTTGCAAAATGACACAGCCCGGATGTCAGGGTAAAAAATGTCTGTATTTCGGAAAGTCGATGCTGTACCTGATCAAATTGCAGTAAATTCTTTCCACCTATAAAACGCTCCCTGGTGTGGGAAATGGCCTCATCCAGTATTCTTTTTATAAAACCAAGACCAATTCCTGATAGTCGCAATCGACTGCGATGTAGAGAATCCATCATCATCATTATTCCCATAGATTCAGGTTTTAGGCGATGATTGGCAGGGACTTCAATATCAATCTCATTTCTACCGTATGGAATTAAATATAACCCAAGTTTCTGATAAAATTCTGCTACTTCTATTCTCTGATCTTTATCGTTCATATCACAGATAAACATATCAATATCCCTGGCTAGTTTTCCATCACCCTTTTGTTTTCTTGCTGTCACTACCCAAAAGTCAGCCAGTCCTGTTAATCCTCCCCAATGCTTGCTGCCTTTTATGGAATAACCATTTTGTGAATCTTTATATGCTGTCTGCATGGACAGTGCATCTGTTCCAAAGTCCGGTTCTGTAATCATAAGCCCGCCCATAGCCTTGTCTTCAATGAACCTGCGAAAAATTTCTGGTTTAACACTATTACTGGCAAATTTTGAGACCGGATCAATAAAAAGAGCACCGTTTATACCAAACATCAGCCCTACTGCAATGGATTCATATGAGGCTGTTTCCAGAAGAGTCAGACATTCTTTGGGATTTCCTCCCCAGCCGCCATATTCTTTTGGTATAAATACAGAAAGAGGTGTCAGTCCATGTACCTTTCTTAACAGATAAGGGGAAATCCCCTGGATATGATTATGAGTCTCTATCTCTTTATGAGTATTTAAAACATTACGTAATTCTGACTGATATTGATTAATATAATTTGAAAAATTGCCATATTTTGGATGATTATTGGTTGTTCCTGCCATGTTTTGATGCTCCTTAATATTATCTATATTTAATCCATACAAACATATATATATTATTTAATTCACTTTTCCCCTAAACATTAGTAAATTACTCATATTAAAATTAAATAGAATAAACAATCAACCCCTGGAGAAATAATTGGATTTTAATAAATATGATCCCCTTAAAGACATTATGTATCAGATAATGGATAAGGATGGAAAGCTTACCCAATCTGACTGGGATAATAAACTAAATAATGAGGAAGCAAAAAAGGCATATGAAAAAATGCTCTTTGCCAGACAGGCTGACTTAAAAGCAGTTTCATTTCAGCGTCAGGGACGTATGTATACTTATCCTCCAAACCTGGGCCAGGAAGCTATAGCTGTAGCAGCTGGCATGGTTATCCGTAACGAAGACTGGCTTGTTCCTGCATTCAGAGAACTTGGAGCCTATCTTGCAAAAGGAATGAGTTTAATAGAATACTATCTTTACTTTCGGGGACATGAAGATTCTCTTATCTTTGAAAATGCTAAAAACATGCTCCCATTCTCTGTACCTATTGCCTCACAACTTCTCCATGCTGTTGGTATTGGCTATGCAATTAAATACAAGGAACAGAAAAATACAGTGGTATTTACCTTTGTAGGGGACGGAGGTACCAGCGAAGGGGATTTTCATGAAGCGTTAAATTTTGCAGCTGTCTGGAAGGTTCCTGTAGTTTTTATTGTTCAGAATAATCAGTTTGCCATATCTGTACCCTTTAAAAAGCAAACGGCCTCAATTAATATTGCTGTAAAATCCGTTGCCTATGGAATGCCGGGAATTAAAGTTGATGGTAATGATATCTTTGCTATGTATGATGCGATACAAACATCTGCTGATTATGTCAGAGAAGGAAATGGTCCAGTCCTTATAGAAGCTCTGACATTTCGTTCAGGTGCACATACAACATCTGATGATCCTTCAAAATACAGAACAGAAGATGAGGAAAAACTGTGGGCAGAAAAAGATCCCATCCTGCGTATGAAAAAGTACCTTAAAAATATAAACCTATGGAATAAAAAAGAAGAGGAAAAACTCCTTGATCAATACAATTTAGAAATAGACAGACAGTTTGAAGAAGCTGAAAATTATCCTTCCGGTTCCTTAAATGATGTTTTCCAATTTCATTACGAGAAACTTCCGGATGAACTTAACAGGCAAAAGATAGCTTATGAAAAATATCTTAACTGGAAGGAGGGTCGAAAATGAAAGTTATGAATATGGTTAATTCAATTAACCAGGCCCTGGAAATAAAACTTACTGAAGATAAGGATATTGTAATTTACGGAGAAGACAGCGGGTGCGAGGGAGGAGTTTTCCGTATAACAGAAGGCCTTCAGGAAAAATTTGGAGAAAAAAGAGTATTTGAC
>DAOVSY010000581.1 GCA_030633365.1 Spirochaetaceae bacterium
ATATATTAGAGAAAAATGGATTGCAGTAGATTTGGCTAACCAAAATATAAAAAGCTTTACAACAACTGCATTCAACATATAGTATTACTTTGTGAATAAAATCTTGAAAATTTTAACTGCATTTTTTGGACTGGCATTTTTGTTTTTCCTTTTTCTCTCTATTCAACTAATGGTAAAAACTCCATTTCTATCAAACAATAGTATAGACGAAGTTGAGGAAGTAAAGTTCCATTATGCATTTTTTCTTCCTGCAGAGGACTCTTCTTTTTTTAGCAGATTACGGGAGGGAGCCATAGATGCTGCCAGTTCCAGGGATTGTTCCATTAGTTTTCATTCGATTGATTCGGATCCATTAAGTTTTGAGATGGCCCGATATTCCGGTTTTGACGGATTAGGGTTATATCTTTATGAAAAAGACAAAACTAAGCTTCAGTATCTATCTGAAATTCTGGGAGATGGCATTCCAGTTGTTCAGATTGAGAATGAAGTTATTCAGGGACCGGATTCCTTTTTTATCGGAACAAATAATTTTGATATTGGAAAGGGTATAGGTCAGCTTGCACAGGATACCGGTATAGATAAGTTAAATATGGTACTTGTATACAGTAAAAAAAATCCTGGTGTAATGTCTGATAGAAACCTTGTTGAAATGGGACTGAAATCAGTTTTAGGTGATAAATTATCAGGTTTGAGTACAGAAATAACCAGTTTGAATCCCCTTGATACAGGAATGCTTGCTTATGATTTATTAAAAAAGAAACCGACCATTGATATAATAGTCCTTACAGATCCAAATGATACTCTAATGACAGTACAGGCTATCATAGATATGAACCTTGTTGGAATGGTCAGGATAATTGGTTTTGGTGATCTCGATACAATAAAATCATATATTGATAAAGGAGTACTACTTGGCAGCATAGTTCGTAATCCATACAGAATAGGTTTTTCCACTGTTATGGCTCTAAAAGAACTTAGTATAAATGGTTATACTTCTGCTTATGCTGATACAGGAATAACAATTCTTTCAGGTACTAAGCAATGAATAATTCCATTAAAAGCAGACTGCTAATATATTTTTCCATTAGTATGATAATTATTGTATTTTCACTGGGATTTGTTCTTTATAATTCCTTGAAGCTTCAAAATATAGCTGACCGTCGTTTTGAAGATGAACAGTTTCTTCAGGAAATTCAATTACAACTAATAGATATTCAGGTTCCTTTACAGAATTACCTAACAAGTTATTCCTCTTCTTCACTTTCAAAACTTTTATTTATAACTGAGATTCTAAATGAGTTAATACCTGATAAACGAATTATAACTGCAAATGATTCAGATCTTATTAAAAGAGAAATATTTTTCCTCCTTGATAATTATTTATTGCAATTAAATCAGATTATTGAACAAAAAAGAGGTCGAAGATTAGAGGAGTATACTCAGAATTATGAAAATCTTACAGACTTATACAATTATATAACAGATAGAATAAACAATGTTAGTTTGCTGGGATTTCGTGTACAGTTAGAAGAGTATAGAAATTTTTTAAATCTTTTTCGTCGAATACAATTATACAGCATAATTCAGATACTGCTTGCAACAGCTTTTTCTTTTACAATTTTAATGCAGATAATTAATAATATTGTAAATCCTATGTACCAGCTTTCTCTTATGGCTGGTAAACTTTCAAATGGTGAATTCAATATACCTGATATTCACTTTAGTTCTGTAAATGAAGTTAATCAGGTTTCTGAAGCCTTCAATGATATGAAACAAAATATACGTCAATTTATTGAAGAACTGCACAAACAAAAGGATATGGAACAGG
>DAOVSY010000279.1 GCA_030633365.1 Spirochaetaceae bacterium
GCACAGTTAACTGCAATTTTTAACCGTACCAGGCCATTTTACATGGTCCGGCCAGGAGCCCTTAAAAACAAGGTTGGCGGTGTAATTACAGTTGGTGGAAGCCGGCATGGTGGCCAGGAGACGGCAATTCAGATAATTCAAAACTGGTATGTAATGAGTGAAGTTCTGGCAACTGGAGGATTAAGCGGCTGCTACAATGGCGGTACTGTCTGGTCTAAAGATAATAAAGCAGCTGGTGCAGAGGCTGATAAAGAAGGAATGAATTCAGTTTTGGGTCTTGGAAGAGGTGTAGCCGAGGCTGCTATGGTTGCTTATATAGGTCGTAAAGGTTGGGCAGAAGAGAAAAAAAGGCTTGGTCTTAATCTTTCTGGTGTAATGGAAGGTCATGAGGCTGTAACTCTCTAATATTGGAGAGGAAGTATATATAAGTTTGGTTGACATATATCTTAAACTGACACATAATTTGTACATACAAATATTTTTAATGGAGAATTTGAAGTATGGCCTTAACAGCATTTATTAATTTGAGTAGTGGAAATATTAAGGTAGAAGAAAGTCCTGCAGAAACAGTAGAGAAATATCTGGGTTCAAGAGGCTACGCTGCAAAAATTCTCTATGACAATGTTGGCCCGGAAGTTGAACCCCTTAGTCCGGAAAATTATCTGATATTTTCCACAGGACCTTTCACAGGAACCCCCTGGCCCACTTCCGCCAGATTTACAGTAACTGCAAAATCACCTCTGACAGGCGCATACGGATATGCAAATTCTTCAGGTTTTTTCGGACCGGAACTCCGGAAAGCGGGCTTTGATGCATTGGTGTTCACAGGAAAATCCGATAAACCTGCTATTCTAATTATAAACGATGATAAACTATCCCTTGCAGATGGCAGTGATTTATGGGGAAAAGATACTGAAGAAACAGAAGATATATTAAGTGAAAGATATGAAGGTAGCAAGGTTGCATCAATTGGACCTGGTGGAGAAAATCTTGTAAAAATATCTTCTGTTATAAATGATTATGGCAGAGCTGCAGCAAGAACCGGGGTAGGGGCTGTAATGGGTTCAAAAAACCTTAAGGCAGTTGTTGTTCATGCAAGTGCTGATATTGAATATCCTGATTCTTTTAAAAAAATCTGTCTTGAAATGATGAAGAAAGTTGGAAAACATCCGGAAGCAAAGTTTCTACGAAAATGGGGAACTGCTGCTCTTATTGATCCCAAGAATGCCAGCGGAGATCTTCCTGCAAGAAATCATCAGGAGGTTCAGGTCTCTTATTGGAAGGATGTTAATGCAGAAAGAGTAGACGAATTTCTGGAAAGAAATGACGGATGTTATAATTGTCCCATCAGATGTTCAAGATTTACAAAGGTTGAGGACGGTCCATATAAATGTACCACCGAAGGACCTGAGTACGAAACAATAAATTCCTTTGGTCCAATGATTGGAAACAATAATATGGAATTGATTATCTATGCCAATCTTTTATGCAACCGATATGGACTTGATACAATATCCACTGGTGTATCCATAGCTTTTGCCATGGAATGTCATCAAAGGGGATTGCTGGATGATGATAAACTGAGTCTGGAATGGGGTGATGAGAAATGCATAACAGGCTTAATTGAAGCCATTGCCTATAGAAAAGAGGGAATAGGAGACTTGCTTGCAGAAGGTGTTAAAAGAGCTGCAGAAAAAATTGGACAGGGTGCAGATCACTATGCAATGCATGTAAAAGGGATGGAGATGCCAAGGCAGGAACCCCGGACTACCAAGGGTATGGCTCTTGGCCATTCTACATCCAACAGGGGAGCCGACCATCTTTATGCACTTCCTACAATAGATTTAACAGGGAATGTAGAAGCTGCAACAAAATTTTTCCCTGAATGTATGCCAGAGATTCTTGAAAGAACAAGTGAGAAGTACAAACCGGAAATGAACATTCTTTCAGAAGCATACTGTGCTATTTCTGATGCTCTTGGTGTATGTAAGTTTACAACTACAGAGGCATTTATACTTTATCCTGAAGATTTTTCCAGGGGTTTAAGTGAACTTGCGGATTATAATTTAAATGAAGAGGAATTAATTAAGGCTGGAGAAAGGATAGTTAACCTTGAGAGAATGTATAATATAAGACAGGGTTTTGACAGAAATGATGATCAGCTTCCTTTACGATTTACAACAGAACCGGCAACACTTATTGATATGGAAACAAAAGAAATATTAAGTGAAGGGATGCTTGTAGATCTTGATTATATGCTTGATCGCTACTACCGTTTAAGAAAATGGACAAAAGATGGTATTCCAAGTGAAGAAAAACTAAATGAACTTGGACTTGAATTTACAGTAAAGGATCTTAAGGGATAATGAGAGTCCATGTCCATTTTTTTGGAAACTTTCGATATATTACCAAAAGAGCAGGACAGGACATAGAACTTAGTGAAAGTGCAAGTGTCAGAGATTTACTGAACTTTTTGATAGATGAATATAATAAAATGGCTAATATCTTATCTCCTGATAAAATAAAGAAATCTCATGTTCTTATAATTAAAGGAGAGAAGCCTGTACTTAATTATCAAACAAAAATAGCAGAAGGAGATCAGATCTACCTGTTTATTATGCTGGCAGGTGGCTGAGAAACAATTTGTAAATAACTGCAAACAAAGGAGGACGGAAAATGAAATCAGAAGACATTTTATCCGTAGTGCAAAAAGAAAAAAATAACCTGGTAAAATTCCTGGCTGACATTGTCAGCATAGAGAGTATAACCTGTAATGAAGAAAAAGTTGTTAACAGAGTAAAAAAAGAGATGGAATTTTTAGAGTATGATGAGATTATCTCTGACAGCTTTGGAAATATTATTGGACGAATAGGAACGGGATCCAAAATTCTTGTTTTTGACGCCCATCTTGATATTGTGGATGTAGTTGGTCAGGATTGGAATACCGATCCTTTTAAGGCGACTATAAAAGATGGAAAAATGTTTGGTCGTGGAACAATTGATGATAAGGGTCCTTTTGCCTGTACACTCTATGCAGGAAAGATAATTAAGGATTTAAATCTTGCAGAAGAGTATACTGTGTATGTTGTAGGAAGTATTGTAGAAGAGGAATGTGAGGGACTTGCCCTTGGAGCCTTTCTTAAAGAGTATAAAATAGATCCGGATTGTGTAGTTATTGCAGAGAGCAGTGAACTGGAAATCTGCAGGGGACATAAAGGACGGGCACAGATTACTGCTACATTTAAAGGAGAATCTGTACACGCCAGTATGCATCATAACGGTGTAAATCCAATAGAAACTGCACTTCCATTTCTACAGGGACTAATTGAGTTTGACAAAAATATTCCGGAAGATTATGAACTTGGGAAAGGGCATATTACAGCTGTAGATACAAAAAATGAATCATTATCTCTAAGTTCTCTCCCTACCAGTACTAAAGTTATTATGGATAGACGTACTACTACTCTGGACAATTATGAAAGTCTTATAGAGGAACTGAAAGCACTGCCAAACGGTGATAAATGTAAATTTGAATATGCAGTCTGGAATGACAAGGGCTACAAAGGTAACGATATTAGTGGTGAAGAATACTTCCCCGCATGGGTTTTAGATGAGTCTCACCCATTAATACAGGCAGGGATTGAGGGATATAAGAATCTTTTCAAAAAAGATCCTGTAGTGACTACCTGGGGGTTCAGTACAAATGGAAACTATACAATGGGAAAAAATAATTTTCCTACAATTGGTTTCGGACCAGGGGAGATGGCTTTGTGTCATTTGGCAAATGAGCATGTGGTTAGTGATGACCTGCTTACAGCTACTGCATTTTATGCAGGACTTGCTGCAAGCTTAAACAGTAAGTAAAAGTATAGTCAGGTGCAGATATATCTATCTGTACCTGACAAATTATCAGATATTTTCTCTGTTATCCTCTTTGGTATATTCCATCCTGTAACGTGTATAGAAAAAATAATCACTGTGGGTATGTATTGAAACCACTTTACAATGAGGATGGTTATCCAGGGTAAAAGAATCAATTCTGCTGCCAAGAGAGAGTGCACTTCCTCCAATAAAAAGAGAAGAAGTATTGAGGTATAGTTCATCGAGCAAAGCTTCCTGCATAAGGGAAACCAGAAAGGTCGGGCTTTCAATCAGCATGGTATCAATACCCAAAGGTTTCAGAAAATCCAGAACTTCGGTCAGGTTAATGCGGCCGGACTTACCCATGGATACTATTCCCTTTATGCTACCCTTAAGATCAACATTCGAAGAACTGTTTAATTCAACAAAATCTGTTTCCGGATGTTCATTAAGTGATCTTTTGCCTTCCTCTGTTGTTACAATAAGCAGGGGAATGGTAGGATCTTTTACTATTCTATGATTTCTCGGAAACTCTGAACCGTTTCCGCTTACAATAACATGCAGTGGAACTGCAGGTTTACCGGCATTTATTCTTGCATTCTCCAGTTCAGTATCATATACATGGCCAGTCAGATCCGGTTCTTTACCAATTGTGCTGTCCCCCATAAGAACAGCATCGCATACAGAACGCAGCATATTTAA
>DAOVSY010000087.1 GCA_030633365.1 Spirochaetaceae bacterium
ATGATACTAAAGAAATCAAAGGCCGTATAATTATCCATTATACCTGATATTACTGCTGTTTCCCCTGATTCTATTAAGCTGACTAAATTTTCAGCATTAGCTATTGTATCGTTTGTGTTAGATCCAGGAAGTTCACTTTCCAGTAGAATCTCATCACCAACTGCTATCAAATTACTTATATCCTGATTATTTATAAGATTTGCATCATCATCAGAACTAATTGTAACTATTAAATAGTAATACCCACCACCTAAAGGCCAGGTTGCTGTAATGGGTATTGTCACAGGAGGATCAATTCCCAGCATTGAAGATTCTACTCCTGTATCAATTTGTACATCACCACCACTAAGTACTGTATCGGTTGACTGGAAGATACGCCATGTAATAGAATTTTCCCCATTGTTACTGGTTGTGTTAGTAATTGTAAAAGATGGTGAGCCTGATATTGTAGCAGTAGTTTGTCCGGTATTTTCCATCAGAGAATCAAATACTACAGAGTAATCCGGGGGATTGTATACTGTAAAAGGTCCGGTATAATAGGTATTATTGCTAACAGCAATAGTTTCATCGATTGGGGCTGATACTTCTATAAAGAGGTACCATGTTCCCGGAGCTACCCAACTGGCGCTGCTGAGGTCTATACCTACTGCTGTAGTCCCAAATGCTACTGCAGATGTGCTGCCAGAACCAAGCGGAGTATCACCT
The DNA here is from genome assembly GCA_030633365.1 of Spirochaetaceae bacterium. The sequence continues at coordinate 706 of DAOVSY010000087.1, forward strand.
CCGAAGGTTTGGTCAGCCGAAGCGTAGGCTGTCCAGGTTACATCTTCTGATATTCCATTGGAATCTCCTGCATTTCGAAGATCGAAGGATTCGGAAACAGGGCTTCCTGTTGTTACAGTTGTAAAAAGAGAGCTGATATCGGTTACTACATAATCAGGTTCTCCAATAGATCCAGCACTAATATCAAAGGCAGCACTGGCAGAGTAGTTATTGAAATTATCAATATCGTCTCCAGCGGAAAGATCTACAATCAGGTAATATGTTCCCGAATCAGGCCAGGTATTTGTTATATCAATAGATGCAGATGTTGTTACAGCTGCGAGGCCTCCTGGAACAGAACCACTGCTGACTGGTATATCTCCTCCGTCAAGGAACAGGTCATCAGATGTATAGGCAGTCCAGTAGACAGTGTAACTGCCTGGATCAGTTCCCTGATTTCTGAATGTAAAAGTTTGCGCTATGGGAGTATTTATCTCACCTGCAGGTGGAGAATTAGAGATACTTTGCACAATATAATCAATATCCGGGGGAGGCTGCACTGTTACTGCCGAATCATTAGTAGCTCCTACATTATCGGTAACCCGCACAGTGGCAGCTCCGGTATTATCCGATGGTGCAGTATATATATTGGAAACCAGGTTTTCTCCGGTTCCTGTCAGGGGTGTAGTCAGAGAATAGGTATAAGGAGGCACTCCGCCTGAAGCAGAGAATGCAAGACTCTCTGTTCGATTTATAGTTACAGCAGCAGGATTAATAGTTAATGCCGATGCCGGTGTAACAGTAATAGAAGCATCACTTGTAGTCCCTTCATTATCGGTAACTCGTACAGCAGCAGGTCCTGCGTTATTTGATGGTGCAGTATATGTGTTCGTAGTCAGATTTTCTCCTGTTCCGGTTAATGGAGTCCATAGAGAATATGTATACGGAGGAACTCCCCCGGAAGCAGAGAAATCAATACTACTGGCAAGATTTAGAGTAATGGCAGTTGGGCTAATTGCTAGTGCTGTTGCGGGCACAACAGTTATAGAAGCATTACTGGTGGTACCTACATTATCAGTAACTCGTACAGTCGCAGGTCCTGTGTTATCTGAAGGTGCAGTATATGTGTTAACAGTCAGATCTTCTCCTGTTCCAGTTAATGGAGTCCATAGAGAATATGTATATGGAGGGACTCCTCCGGAAGCAGAGAAATCAATACTACTGGCAAGAGTTAGAGTAATAGCAGCTGGGCTAATTGCTATTGCTGATGCGGACACAACAGTTATAGATGCATTACTGGTGGTACCTGCATTATCGGTAACTTGTACAGTCGCAGATCCTGTGTTATCTAAAGGTGCAGTATATGTGTTAGCAGTCAGATCTTCTCCTGTTCCAGTTAATGGAGTCCATAGAGAATATGTATACGGAGGAACTCCCCCGGAAGCAGAGAAATCAATACTACTGGCAAGAGTTAGAGTAATGGCAGTTGGGCTAATTGCTAGTGCTGTTGCGGGCACAACAGTTATTGAAGCATTACTGGTGGTACCTACATTATCGGTAACTCGTACAGTCGCAGGTCCTGTGTTATTTGAAGGTGCAGTATATGTGTTAACAGTCAGATCTTCTCCTGTTCCAGTTAATGGAGTCCATAGAGAATATGTATATGGAAGAATTCCCCCGGAAGCAGAGAAATCGATACTACCGTTAAGATTTAAAGTAATAGTAGCTGGGTTTATAGATAGCGGGAGTGGAGGAATAAATGTCACTGTTATATTTGCTTCAGCTATTGTAGGTGGACTATCACTATCGGTTACCCTTACTACAGCTGTACCGCTGGTATCACTTGGAGCTGTATATGTATCATCAACAAGAACCTCTCCGGTACCTCCAATAGGTGTTTGGATACTAAAAGTATACGGACCAGATCCTCCATCTGCTACGAGAGTTACAGAGTTACCACTATTAATTCCTATAGAGGATGGACTAATCGACAATGGTACAGGGCCTCCTCCTGAAATTATACTTATTGAAGCTGTTTGAATAGCACCATAACTGTCTGTGACTTGTACAATATCTGTACCCAATAATGCAGGAGCAGTATAAACGCCAGATACTGCATCTACACTACCTGTTCCGGAACTAATGGAATAGCTGTATGGAGGTATACCTCCTGAAGCCATCAGGGTAGCGGATTCAGTAATAACTACCTGTGAAGATTCAGGTGACAGCATAAGTGCAATACCATCCGGCCCGTCAAGACTTTCTACAAGATCAAAGGGTTGCTCACATGATATTGGAAAAAGTATCAGAACAACGAGTACTAAAAGAATCTTTATAATTTGTATCCATATTTTATTTTTGTATATTTTTGAGGATGTGTTTTTATCTGTCATTTTTTTGTTCATAATTCTATTTACCTATAACCTTAAATATATACCCGCAGATGGTGAAAAACCAGTAATTAGTATAGAAGATTCAATATATAGTGAATAAGTTGTTGAGAGCACAATGCCAAAACCTGGTGTAATATTCAAGGTCATACCCATACCCCCTGAAACAAATGGTATTATTGTACTTTCATAACCTTCATTATTTCTATTCATGATAAAAAGAGTAGCTCCACTATTCAGACGAAAAAATATATCAAGCAATTGATTTGCAGAAATACCTAAAATAATTTCAGGTCCTGCTGATATAAAAAAATTCTCGGATGATAAAAGAATACCTTCTGCTTCAAAATAGAATGATGTAGATCCAATTCCAAGACCCAAATATCCAAAAGTAGTTTGAAAATTATATGCTGTATGAAGGCCTAATCCTAATCCATTGGTAAAATACGAACTTGCATTCCCAGTAGTCATAAAAGATAAAAATTCAGTTGAAAAAATGAAATGACGAAATTTTACATCATTTAAGGGTTTCTCTTTAGTTTGAACCTGACCGGAGTTTTCATTTATATTATCTACTATTTCAATTTTTGCTTCTGTTTCTGTATTAAAATAAACTAAATCTGGATTATTTTTTATATCTTGTTTAATAAATGTTATTAATTCTTTTGCAGTTTTTCTAATAACTGAATCCAACTCAAGATCAATTTTACTGGTATTACTTATTGAATGTAATAATGCACCATCCTGTGTTCTGTAGCAGTTTAAGTTGAGAGTAAGGAATTTTTCATCGCTTAAATAACTGCTTTTAATTAGGAAAGAGGCTTTTTTTTGTTTTGCCAGTAAAAGAAGTTGGTCTTTATTATTAATGTCTTCGGAAATAATTGTTCCTAATTCTGTTTCTTTAAGTTCAAAAGAGATAGAATCTATAATAATATCTTTAAAAGAATATTGTTCAGTCTCATCTGCAGTACTCGTATTTAACAAAATATCAATAGTTCCGGTATCAGCCTCTTCCGAATGTACATAAGAAGAGATTAGGAAATTAATAAATATGAGTAAGTAAATAAATATCTGTCTTTCCTGTCTGGACTTAATGGAGATAACCTCTTATTTCTTTATTTTATACCAATTATAGTTAATTAATTTGATTTTGTACAGGTTCAATAATCATTCTCAACTATATGTAGAATTTTTTAAGATAGAGACAATACATCTAATATATGATAATTTATTTCTGATTCATCTATGTAGTTTACGAGGAAAATATGCCAACACTTTTTTTTATGCGACATGCAGAAAGTAAAGCTAATAAAAACAGAACCCTTGCAAGTCAGACTGATGTAACTATTACACCACAGGGAATGGAGGATGCATATAATATTGCCAGGGAATTTTTAAAAGATATTGAACTTGATGTTATAATTTCTTCACCCCAGCTCAGAGCCTGTCAGACAGCTAACCCTTTCGAAAAAATGGCAGGTCTAAAGGTGGTCATAGATAAGTCCGTAGCAGAACAACATTTTGGAAGGTTTACAGGAATGTCATACGATGTTGTAAAATTGGATCCTGCCTATGAGAAAGATGTAACTAAACGGTGGAACTGGGTCCCTGAAGGTGGAGGTGAATCCTATAAAATGCTTGCTTCCAGAATTACCCCTTTTTTTAAGAGGTTCGAGAGCCTGGATGATGATTCTAATTATTTAATTGTTTCGCATGCTGTTACCTTACGAATAATTAAAGGCCTACTTGAAAATACACTACCTTTGTATCCTGAAAAAATAGCCAATAATGGGGAAATATGGCAGGTCGATTTTAAAGGCCTGGGAACTAAACATGTTGTAAAATCACTTTTTTATGGGAACAGTGCTTCTATGGTTCATAATCCTTGAAAAACTGATTTATTTAGCTAACAGGTTTTAAATACAGTAAACAATATTTAAATAATTATAAGTCCAGTAAATTACGAAGAATATATGTAAGTTGATCAGATGGAAGCTGAATGCCGCGAATAATTCCTTTTGTATCAATAATCCATATTGAAGGGATGCGTCGAATTTTCAGAATGTCTGCCAGACTTTCCGATGCCAGGGAGGCTGTTTCGAAAGCCTGTGGCCATGCTACTCCGTTTTGTAAACAGAACTTGGTTACAAGATTAATCTCTTGCTGCCTAGGAATACCCACCATAGAGAAATCACTTCTATCTTTGAATTTATTATAAACGTTATTGAGTATTTCAAGATATTCAAGACAGTGATCACATGTAGTCGACCAAAATACGATTATTAATACTTTCCCTTTTTCATCAATCGGTCTCCAATCTTTCCCTTCCATATTCATTACTGAGCTTTGAGGTAATGGAGTATTCATCAATAGTTCCATTGCCTTATCAGCTTTAAGTCGGTTAAGATTATATAGTATACCCTGTACTGGTCTGAATAATAAATAACCAAGTATCAGACCTATAAGAAAAACTGCTACGATCAGTAGGGTCATATTTATTAACTTAGCTCTGGACATTTTTAGTTTACTTAATATCAATATGGAACGCAGTTGCGACAGTCATATGCGGAGCCCCAGTCATTTTCACAATTTGCATCGGCATCACTTTCACTTGTTCCGTTATAGGTATCCCAGGTATAGTAGGCCCACCCTCCATCGTACTGCCATATTTCACATTCATAGCTTTGGCTGCAGCCGCTTAACAGAACAAGTGATATAAAAATAAGCAGAATTACTATTAAATGAAGAGTCTTTTTCATATATAACCTCCGAAAAATAACCCAAAACCTTTCAGGGTGAGCTCAGATAGGAGAATTACAGTACAACTTTCCCGTAACTTTTTGGTAACTAATATTACTATAAATATTAGCATGATATATTCGTAAATACAAGAAAAATATGCTGTGAGCCTTTTGCGCTATACATGATATTATTTCGTTTTTAGCTTTTTCCGTCGGTTTACTGCGGTTATTTTAGAGAAGAGCTATTTTTAAATTCAATATGTGTTACATCGAAAAAAGCTCGCTGTGTATTATTGTAGGTTACAATTTTAAAGATTCTTAACTATGATTATAATTGATATTATGAACATGAAATCAATCAACAAAATATCAAATTACAAATAGCTTTATTAAGTTGATTTTTTTTTATTCCTTTGGTACAAAGTACTATGAATGAATTGACTAAATACAGTTTTAGAGTTCTTTCTCTTACATCTCTTATCTTTTTGCTACTCAATTATCACAATTTAACCTATCCATTATATTTTAGTGGTCCTTTATGTCTAATTCCCTGGTTTGTATATGATATAATTCTACCGACCCATATTAAGTCTGGAAAATATACTGGTATTATTCTTGAATCAATATCCTTAATTTCTGCCATGACTTTATTAAATACCTATCTATTTTCCGGTTTTATGATTTTAACTTTTTTTACTAATTTTAGAATGTGGAAATTTAATATTGCAGCTCTAATTAATTCTGGTATCACTATTATTTTTATATTAGTTAAACTTCTTTTAGGAGCTGAATTTGAAACTTTAATAGTTCTTATTCCTGTTAGTTTTCTTAGTTATTTTTTGAATAGACTTAGTATTGAAACAGATTCTGAACTTAAAGCAGAGATTGATGCACAGCAGAAACAAATTGATGGAAAAAATAAACTTTTATCAACTCTTTCTCATGAATTGCGAACACCCCTGGCAGTAATAAAAACTTCTACAGAAATTATTCTGGAAGAAAGACCTGGTGTGATAAATACTACACAAAAAAGATTTTTGATTGCTGTTCTGGATAATACTATGAGGCTGGTTCGTTTTGTAGATACCATCCTGGCAAGTATAAAAGTAGAATATGCCTGGTTTAGAATGAATAAAAAACCAATGGATATCCGATCTATTATAAAAAAAGTTTGTACTGATATGCTTCCTTTTATTGATTCCAGGGATCAGGAACTAAAGTATACCTACCCTAACTTAATAAGTAAAACTATAGCCGATGAAAACTGGATTCAGCAGGTTCTAATTAATTTAATACATAATGCAAGTAAGCATGTTGGAAAAAATGGAAGAATAATAATTTCAGTTACAGAAAATGAGCAGTGTATTGTTGTATCTGTTTCCGATGATGGAAGTGGTATAATAAATCAGGAGAAACCTAAGATATTTTCTGAATTTTATCAGGGGAGTGAATCTGAGGATGAAAATATGGATGGTGCAGGATTAGGACTTTCAATAGTAAAAAATGTCATAGAAAAACATAATGGAAAAGTATATGTGGGTTCTGTTGCAGGTCTTGGAACAACTTTATCTTTTACACTTCCAAAAGAAGGTGGTGCAGGATGCAGTACAAAATTTTAATTATTGAAGATGAACCGGATATTGCAGGTATGCTTGAATATCTTCTTAGAGATGAGGGATATGATGTTGCTGTTGCATATACTGGAGAACAGGGACTGGAGCTGGTACATAACGAGGAATTCCATTTAATTGTTATGGACCTTTCTCTTCCTGGTATTGATGGACTTACTGTATGTAATCGAATTAAACAGAGTTCAACTATACCTATTATTATATTAAGTGCCAGGGACAAAGATAGTGATGTAATTTCGGGGTTGGAAATAGGAGCAGAAGATTATATTACAAAACCTTTTAACCATAGAGAGTTTATTTTGAGAGTGGGTAAAATATTAAATAGATTAAAATTTATAGAAAAACAAAAAGAAATACAAATTGATAATTTGGTAATAAACCTGGAAAAAGATGAAGTATATATTGACTCAAAAAGGGTTAACCTTACTCCCAACGAATATTCACTTTTATCCTGTCTTGCCTCCAGGGCAGGGTGGGTTGTTTCCTGGCAGGCATTATTAAAAGGTGTATGGGGGCATGAAGACTGGGAAGGTGGAAGGGAGATGGTAAAGGTCAACATCCAGAGACTTCGTAAAAAAATTGAACCCGATCCCCATAGTCCGGAATATATTTTGAACGAATGGGGGAAGGGTTACAGATTTAAAAATATTGATGGTGAATAATTAATTTTTTAGTATTGATATATCTCCTGAACTTACCTTTATTGTAATTGTATTTTCTCCTGTACCAACTATACCTTTTAACTCATCCCTATTCTGTTCTCCGGATATTGTTATAGGGAAATCGCAGGTGATTTTTCCTGAAGATGTTTTTGCATTAAGTTCAAAATTGGATTTATCCGGAAGTGAAATAGTTATGTCCCCGGAGGAATTATTAATAGATATACTGTTTTTAAAATTTGAATATGCAAATTTAATATTTCCGGAACTTAACTTAGCTTTTATATTTCCGGAAAACTTATCTATTATAATGGATCCGCTGGATGCCTCAAGTTCTGTTTCCTGACTTTCAATATTTACTGCCCTCAATTTTCCTGAAGATGAATCGTAGTAAAAATCTCTTACATTAAGGGTTTGTAAGTTAAGATCTCCTGAGCTTAGATCTACTTTAAAAATATTTAGCTCGATGTTTGAGACTGATATATCTCCTGAAGAACTGCGAATTTCAAGGTTTTGTTTATATTTTCCCGGTAATTCTATTTCCAGTATTAAATTAGATCTTGAGATTCCAAAACTTGATTTTCTATCAACTTTTATTGAAAGTCTGGAATTTACTTTTTTATCAGTCAGATATGGTTTCTGGCTACTGGAACTTCCATGGAGATGTACTCTTAATTTATCGCTATTAACTACACTAATTCGAACATCAGCAATGGACACAGCTATATCAAGATTTTTTATATCATCCATATTGTAAAATTTTTCTTCATTTATATTTTCATCAAAACCCGAACTTTGTTGGCCCATAGCACCGATATTACTTGTGATTGAGATCATAATTATTACCAAAAATGGTATTGTTTTTAAAATTTTCATAATTTTCTCCTGATTACATTTATAAAGTAACAAATTTATTACTAATTGTAAAAAATTGTCTTTCTATCACTATTTAACATTTCTATCTCTATAAGATGTTACTTTTTTGTTACTTAATTGTTACCTAATTGTTTCTTGTGTAATACTTATAATCGGGTTTTAATATAAACTAGATATATTTTCATACCAAAATGGAGGATTATGAAATGAAAAAGACATTAATTGTTATTCTGTTGGTAATGGCTATTAGTTTTAGCATGTTTGCTGCAGGATCAAGCGAGAAAGAAGAGCGGATTACAGCATATACAACTTTGGATGAAGAGCTGGCAAGAAATGTATTCAAAGCTTTTACAGCAGAAACTGGAATCCAGGTAGATTGGGTAAGACTTTCAACTGGTGAAGCAGTTGCAAGAATTGAAGCAGAAAAAGCTAACCCCCAGGCAAGTATTTGGTTTGGCGGTGTAGGTATTGGTCATATTGAAGCAAAACAGAAAGGCCTGACAATGGCTTATGACTCACCTGCAGCAAATATGCCTTCTCAGTTTAGAGATCCTGAATTTTTCTGGTCAGGTATATATACTGGTGCTTTATGTTTCGAGAGTAATACTCAAAAACTGGAACAGTATGGTTTAAAAGCACCTACATCATGGGCAGAAATAACAGGTCCTGGTTATGAAGGTCAGGTACAGATGGCTAATCCTGGTTCATCAGGAACTGCATACAATGCTCTTGCAACTTTAGTACAGATCTTTGGTGAAGATGAAGCTTTTGAATATATGAAG
>DAOVSY010000609.1 GCA_030633365.1 Spirochaetaceae bacterium
AGCATGAAGTTTATCGGTAGAAATGAAAGTCAAATCTTCTCTTTGATAAGTTTCACTAATTATTGGAAATTTTTCTTTTATTCTATAAACTAAATCTTTCATTATTCCCCTCTACCAGTTAAAATCAGGCATATCCCAATTTTTGATAATTTTTTTCTGATTTCCCTTATACCATTCAAACTCTGTTGCATATTTATCAGCTCCGGTACCCTTACCTTCTTTTATAAGCTTTTTCAAAAGATCAAATCCTGCTAAAAGAGATTCTGGCCTTGGCATACAACCGGCTACATACACATCGACGGGCATATAAGAATCAAGTCGGTTTATAGTATTGTAACTGTCAAAATACATACCACCATTAATAGTACAGCTCCCAACACCCATTACATATTTAGGACTTGGCATTTGTTCATATGCTCTTATTGCAATTTTTAAAGTTTTTATTGAAAGATAACCTGAAATAATAAATAGGTTTGACTGCCTGGGAGTAGGTCTCCACTGGATACCATATCTGTATGCGTCATATTTTGGAGTCATTAGCGGCCGCATTTCTATTGCACCACAACCTGTTCCATAGGCAAGAACCCACAAAGATTCGCTTCTTGCCCAGTTGGCAAATTTTTCAATAACAGGTGCTGTACCCTTCTGTGCTTCAGTTTTAGCTTCAGGTGTAGCTGCACAGTAATAATCCTCCAGGGGATCTACTACTATTTCTTCATTATCCGGTCCATAAACCGTTCTTTTCTCTAAATCTTCTAAACTCATTTTATCCTCTAACCTCTTAACCTATCTGTAGTAAAATAATGGAGAGTAGCCCCAGAGCCAGGGGAACCTTTAGAAACCATCTGATAGACTGATCAACTCTATAACGGGGAAATACTGTTCCAACAACAACTGACCACATGTAAAGTAAAAATGATTTAATTATCAGTTCCGGCCAGCTTGTAGCTCCACCAAAAAATAAATTGACGTATAAAACCGTTTTTGCCACTGGGAAAAAAGCCCTGTTTGTTGAAAGAATCCCTAAAAATGATCCATGATACTCTGTTGGAGGACCTATTGGAATTTCCTGGGGCGCAAGTACAACATCAAATGGAGACTTCATCATAGATCCTAAAAATGCAAGCATTGCTGTTGCAGTCGCTACAGGGTTTGTAAACATTGTCCAGTTAAGAAAACCTCCCTGCTGAACTGCAACAATCTCTGTTATTGAAAGGCTTTGATTTTGAATAAAAACTGCCAGAAAAGCCAGCACCAGAGGTATCTCCGCAGCTGTTACCTGACCAAGACCTCTGGCAACACCAATAGCAGAATAGGGCTGACCACTTTCACCTGCTCCTAAAGCCATACCCAGTGTTCCAAAAAACATAAAGTACAACAGAAGTACAGCATCACCAGCAAAAGAAAAGTTGCTAAAATGCTCTGATCCAAAAATTAAAGGTATAAACAGAACCATTCCCACACCTGAGGTAAGCCGAAAAATAGGTCCAAGGTAAAACATTACACCATGGGAAACAAGTGTCTCCAAAGAATAGTTTTTTACCAGATCAATATATGGTTGATAAAATCTAATACCATATCTTTTATTAACCCGTGCATATAACTTAAGGGTAATTCCATTAAGCAGAAGCACAACATTTAATACTATAAATAATGATAATAGTGCATACAATAATTTAACAATTATGG
>DAOVSY010000161.1 GCA_030633365.1 Spirochaetaceae bacterium
CCTAAGTCTGTTAATTACAAGACTAATTCGATTGTGTATTTTAAAGGTGATTTCAATGAAAAGATATATATCCTCAATAATGAGAGAGTTAGTTTAAATTATAATGACATTGAAACAGGTCAGGAAATGCATGAACTTATAAAAACCGGTGAGTTTTTTGGTGTGAAATCTGCAATGGGAAAGTATCCAAGGGAAGAAACAGCAGTTGTTCTTCAGGATTCGACTATGATTGCTTTCTCTGTTTCAGAATTTGAACAGATTGTTTTACAAAATACCCGAATAATGATTAAGATGCTCAAAGTTTTTTCAAATCAGCTTCGCCGAATACATAAACAAGTAAGAAACTTGTTAAGAAGTGGTAACGATGTTAGTGATCCGGAAACTGGTTTATTTAAAATAGGGGAGTATTTTCTTAAAGTTCGTAAAAAAAAGCAGGCAGTTTATGCCCTTAGACGTTATCTTACCTATTATCCATCAGGGAAATATGCATCAGAAGCTTCAAATCATTTAGAATCTGCTGAAAGCGGATCTATGCCGAATGTAAGTGCTCCTTCTTCATCTGGTGGAGCTAGACAAAGTGGATCAGATCTTTCTGATGTTGCTAAATCATACTATAATGCAGTCAGTCTGTTTAGTCAGGAGAAATACAAAGAATCACTTTCAGGGTTTCAAAAAATTATAGAAAATGGTTCAGATGGTGAATATGAAGCAAAAGCAGGATATGAAATAGGTCGCTGTCAATATAATTTACAAAAATTTGAGTTGTGTATAAAACACTTTACTTCTCTTATTCAAAAATATCCTAAGCATCCTGATCTTATCGATGCTCTTTTTTATGTCGGCAAGAGCTATGAAGCATTAGGGACAACTCAAAAAGCAGCAGGATTCTTTAAAAAGGTAATATCAATGGCAAAGGATGAAGCACCCATAATGCGAAAAGCAAAAAAGGCACTTAAAGGATTGGAGGGTAACTAAATATGGCTCTTGATCTTTCTATGTTTAACAGGTTTGCAGTTAATTTCCAGGCAGGTGATATTATTTTTTGCGAACATGAGCCTGGTGATAATTTTTATCTTATTCAATCAGGTCGGGTTCAAATTGTGAAAATTATAGATGATCTGGAAAAGATAATTGATATTCTTCAGCCTGGTGAAATTTTTGGAGAAATGGCAATTTTAGAAGAAGCTCCACGATCTGCTTCTGCTGTAGCTCTTGATACTGTTAAGGCTCTGGAATTTAACCGAGAAAACTTTGAAATTCTTATGAAGGGTACTCCTCAAATCGCTTTAAAGCTGCTTAAACTTTTTACCAAACGTATTTATGATCAAAAGCGAAGATTTCTTATTCTTACTCTTGATGATCCTCAGGCAAAAATTGCAGATGTATTTTTAATGCTTTCTGAAACACAACCTGTTCATGATGAAACTGTAAATGAACGAGTTTTTATGACTACAGTTGACGATATTGCCCATTGGGGTGGAGTTTCTCCTTCAGAAAGTAAGCGTATTCTTAATCAGTTTGCAAGTCAGCGGCGTTTGGAAATATTTCCTGATAAAATTATTGTACAGAATATTAATGACTTTGCCAGATTTGTCAGTTCTAAGCGGCGTTCACAGGTGTCTGATTAGGCATTCATGTAGGGAACGGTTTAAAACCGTTCCCTACATGTGAAATAACATTTAATCAATCTTCCTCAGTATTAATGTAGAATTATGTCCTCCAAACCCAAAAGAGTTTGACATTGCAATTTTAACTTCTTTTTCCACAACTTCTGTGTTTATACATGTCAAAGGTATTTCTGGATCAAGATTATCTAAATTGATATTTGCCGGAATTTTCCCTTCTTTAATTGCCATAGCACAAATAATTGCCTCTAATCCAGCAGTTGCTCCAAGAAGATGCCCATGAAGGGACTTTGTTGAACCAACATTTACATTATCCTGTTTTCCTTTAAGGAGTTTGAAAACAGCTTTGCTTTCTGCAATATCCCCAACAGGAGTGGATGTTCCATGTGTATTTATATAGTCAATATCTTCACTTGCAAGACCCGCCTGACTTAGAGCCATCTCCATGGAAAGTAATGCACCGCCGCCTTCCGGATCCGGGGCAACAAAATCATAGGCATCACCTGACATTCCGATAGATGCAACCTCACAAATAATATTGGCTCCTCTTGCTTTTGCATGCTCATAATCCTCTAGTACGAGAACACTGGAACCTTCGCTCATAACAAAACCATCTCTGTCTTTGTCAAAAGGCCTTGATGCCGCTTTTGGATCATCATTTCTTTTAGAGATAGCCCTCATATTGGAGAACCCCGCCATAGCAAGTTCCACAACTGTACCTTCGGTACCTCCGGCAAACATCACATCTGCCATACCAGCTTTTATCAGCATCATCGCTATACCTATGCCATGATTAGCAGTGGCACAAGCAGTTTGTGTACTTAAGTTAGGGCCACGAAATCCATAAAGCATACTTATAAAACCAGCGGCTATATTTCCAATTGACATCGGTATATAAAATGGACTGACTCTTCTGCTGCCTTTAGTGGCAAGTGCAATGGCATTATCAGACTGAACTTTTAAACCGCCAATTCCACTACCTATAGAGATACCAATTCTGTCCGGATTTTTTTTAATATCAATTCCTGAAGATTCAACAGCTTCTTTCATACCTGCAACTGCATAATGTACAAAAAGGTCTGCTCTCTTTGCAGATTTTAACTGTTCTTCTGTATAGTATTGCTTATAATCAAAGTCCTTAATTTCTCCTGCAATCTTTGTAGCTATATTGGATGGATCGAAGTGTGTAATTGGACCAATTCCTGATTCTCCGGCCAATACCTTTTTCCAGGTGTCAGCTACATTCATTCCTAATGGGTTTACAGTACCCATTCCAGTCAAAACTACTTTTTTTTCACTCATATTATTTCCTTTTATAATTGTCTTATTTTAACCAAAATAACACTTTAATTATAATTTGTCTTCCAGAATTATCTTTATTATTTGTGCAATTGTCTGATTTGTATTCTTCTATTGTAAAATATACTTTAATCAGCTTATATTGGAATGAGTATGAAACTACTATTTTTTATTAGTAAAATAAAACTTGATGAGGAAAATAAAGGTGATCTACATCTTCATAGTCATACACAGCATGAAATGATTTTTTGTTATGAAGGTGAATCAAATTATATTAATGCCGGAGATTTGTTGTTTTATCAAAATGGTCAGTACCATCAGTAAAGTAGATTTACAGGAAAAACTCTAAAAGTGAGACAGATTTATTTTGATGAAGAACTTTTTTCATCTTCTGTACATATGGAGAAGGACGCCCTTTTTGTTCTGGGTCAGATTAAGCTTTATTTAAAATTTAACAACAGTGTAAGTTTATCCAAAATAGGTTCCGAAAGAGTTGGAAAACTTTTTGAAAGTATGGAATGGGAATTTAAAAATCGTTATCATGGATATTCCTGGACAATTAGATTAAAACTGATTGAACTTCTTGTAACACTTATGCGGGACAGAGAGTTTATTATTCCAATTAGAAAGGAGATAGCAAAACCTCTTTCAAATAGCCATATACAGGATGTTTTATTTTTTATAAATACCAACTACATGAACAGTATAACTATCGAAACAGTTCTTAAATTCTGTCCGTTGAGCCGTAGCCATTTCCACTCTCTGTTTAAGCAGGAGACTGGTACAACTTTTATACAGTATTTGAATGAAGTCCGTTGTCAAAATGCTAAGGAACTATTAGCAACAACAAGTGATTCTATTCTGGATATATCTTTACACTGCGGATTTAATAATCTAAGTCATTTTGGTCATACATTTAATGCAGTTGTGGGTATGGCGCCAGGAGGTTTCAGAAAAAAAGCTGTTTCCTTGATCTGAAATATTGTTTATCTATCTTTTCCCATTCTGGCTCTAATATCTGTAATAGTACCGGTAAAAGGCCCTGGGTTTTCCATTTTAATTGAACATAAAGCTGCTGCATAGCGAACTGATTCTTCCGGACCATGATCAAGTCTCCATGCCAGATATGATGCAAAAGTTGTATCACCACGTCCTGTTCTACCTGAAAGATTTGCCGGTGTAAAAGGTGCTTTATATATTTTCTCATCTACAAGTACAATAACTTCAGTATTATGTGTAACCATAACCTCTTCTGCACCCCAGGAAGCAAGGATATATGCAGCTTTCTTTCTATCAGTTTCACCAGTTAATATTTCAGCTTCCGCAGCATCCGTTTTAAGATAGGTTATTTTTGGAAGAAGTTCTTTTTTTGAATCCCAGTCTTTGAAAAGGAGTTTTCTCTTATCACTGCAGCGAAGTAATCCCTGAGCATCTATTCCAACTTTGCCTTTTTTTGCAAGATAAGGAATAAAATTATCGGGAATTTCTCCCCGGAATAAACCTGCTAAATGATAAATTATACTGTCAGTTTCCGGTAGAGATTCTATTGTAAAGGGATCAGCCTGTGATAGCAAAGTAACTTTTCTTTTCTCTTTATCTGCAGTAAAATAAATATTTTCGATGCTTGTAGTTGCTTTTGAATCAAGTCTTATAACATCAACTCCATCTTTTCTCATTACATCAAGTTCTTTGTCTGCATCGAGTGATGCACTTGTAATTACCTGTACTTTTTTACCTGATCTTGATGCGGCTGCGGATGAGTAAATAACAGGTCCACCTGTCAATCTGACTTCATCTTCCTTATAGATCATAATATCTCTGGATATATGTCCTATCATGGTTATATCATTCATGTTTACTCCTCATAAATAAGAGTAACAGAAATAAACAGATAGTACTAAAAATGTTTAATATGCAAATAAAGCTTATTAAAGAAAAAGAGTTAATTAAATATTCTTAAACTAAGATTGTAAAACAATATTCCTATTTTTTTATTTTATATATTACATAGTTCCAGTGGACTATTTCCGGTACCATAAAACTTTCCATTTTTTTAAACATCCTTTCATACTCAGCTTCTCTTTTACTTCTGGTTTTGGGAACAATAACATAATCATTATCAGATAGTTCACCGTAGCAGTACATGCTTTCATCCATAGATGTTTTAAACTCATCCATTACAAGTGCCAGAATCTTTACACCCTTACATTTTTTCAGAATAACCTCTTTTCTGTTACTTTCTTCTTTTGTATGAACATAAAGTTTATTATTGTAAATTGTATTAGTAGACTGAATAATAAAATCAAATTCAGTAGCCAGATAGAAATTATTATCATCCCCTACAATTGTGTTTCCAATTGTATCGATTTTTCCTGCGGGAGTATATAATGTTATATATTCCGATATATTTTCAGGCTCCATTAAATTATTAATAACTCCCAGATTATGTGTATAAAGATGATAATGAATTTTATCGTCTTTTGATCTACCAGCCATAATATTTGCAAGGTGATAGATATTTGTACCTGATCCCAATAGTATGTTAAGGGAAGTATTTGTTTTCCATGTTTCAATGCTGTTTTTTATCTGGTCATAAATTCCATTGGCAATTTTGAGTTTGTGTGTAAGATACAGGTGTTGGAATTGTGTGTATGACGTCATTCCTTTAAATACAGCGACATCAAAATTGTCAGAATTATCAGAAGATTTAATTTTTTTAAAAAGGTGGACACCTAAAATATCTTCATAACGCTTAATTTGAGTATAAATCCAGGTACTACTTGTATATTTTACATTACATCTTTCTTCAAGGTAGGTTTGTATTTCTGAAATTGAGATTGCAAGATCAAAAATTGATTTTTCATCTGTAGAATCATATCTTTCAGAAAAAAGTGAAAAAATATTTGAGATAAGTTCCTTTTTTCGTAGGCGGTGTTTTCCTGGAGCCTGTTTCATTTAATTCTCCTGATAATTATCATTTTTATAAAACTATATCATACTCTTTATACAAAAAGACAAAAACTTACTTTTGATGCATTTTAGTAGATTAGGCAAATATAGCTAATTATGCATAAAAAGCTTATTAAGTCCTCAAAATTAAAATTTTGACAGTTTTTACAAACCAGGTGTAAACTGAAACATCTTTTAAGAAGGATTGATATGGATACCTGCTATACTTTAATAACAGCTCACAGTGGCTGTAATAATACACCTCCCAATTCTATGGAATCACTTATTGTCGGAATGGAATCCGGAGCTGATTTTGTAGAAGTTGATGTCAGATCTGAAAAAAATGGTCTTCCTGTTCTTTTTCATGACGGGTTTATAAAAACCAGAAATCAGGGACAAGTTAATATTTGTGATTATACAATATCAGAACTCAATAATTTCATTGAATCAGATTCAATTTTGAAAAACCAATATTCAGAAATAATTACTTTTGCCAGAGCAGTATCCATGGCAAAGGAATATGGATGTTTTTTGAATGTTGATATTAAGAATGATATCTGCATTGATCCAATGGCAATGATTATTAAAGATGCTGATATGGTCGATTCCGTTATAATTACAGGATGTAAATACAAGAGGGCTTACTCTCTGAAAAAAAAATATCCTGAATTCCAGGTACTACTTAATATTGGCAGGAAGGTTTTGGAAGGAAATGGAAAATCTGCTTCTTTAATTGCAGAGGAAGTGTGCAGGATGGCAGTGGATGCATCATGCTGCGGTATTAATATTGAGTTTAAATATCTTACTGATGAGCTTGTACATACTGCCATACGACGTTTTCTTCCAATCTCTATATGGACATTAAAAGAGAGTGATAACCTGGATGACTATTTGAAAATCGGGTTGTATTCAATTACAACAACAGCAGTAGATATTCTTATAAAAAAAAGGAAAAAAATTACAAATACAATGGCATTACCCGGTATTTTATCGGAAAATATATAGGAG
>DAOVSY010000453.1 GCA_030633365.1 Spirochaetaceae bacterium
AACACCACTGTATATATTTTGACCAATAATCATGTTGTAGGCGAAGCAGATGAAATTACCATTCATCTGGATGATGATAGAATTTTTGAAGCTGAAATTGTAGGGACTGATCCACGAAGGGATATTGCTCTGGTCAAATTTGAAACAAAAGAAGATATCCCTGTTGCTGTACTCGGGGATTCTGACAATGTCCAGGTTGGAGATATTTCATTTGCCATTGGAAATCCACTGGGGTTCAGTTCCACATTTACATCTGGAGTTATTAGTGCTGTAGGAAGAAATGCTGATGAACGTCTTGGAGCCAGTTTTACAGATTTTATTCAAACAGATGCAGCAATAAATCCAGGAAACTCTGGCGGAGCCCTGGTAAATATCTATGGGGAAGTAATAGGTATTAATACCTGGATAGCAAGCCAGACTGGAGGAAATATAGGCCTGGGTTTTTCCATACCAATTAATAGAGCTAAAGAAATTATTGATGATCTAATAAAATCAGGTAAAGTAGAATATGGCTGGCTGGGCATCTCTATGGGAGATCCTTCAGAAAATCTTGTAAAAAGTATGAACCTAAGTAATAGATCAGGAGCATTTGTATTTAATGTTTATAAAGATTCTCCAGCATGGAAGGGTGGAATAAAACCTGGAGATTTTATTACTTCTATTGATAATAAAAAAATAGAAGATGGAAATTATCTATTAAAAATAGTAGGTAATCTGGAACCTGGTAATCAATATATTTTTAAAATAGTAAGGAAGTCAAAACCTGTAAATGTATACGTTGATATTACTGCAAGAGATGATGAAGCTACCATTAGGTCCAATGCAAATAATCTTTGGCCTGGTTTTACTGTAGTTGAAATTACAGAGGAGATTCAGGAACGTCTAAATTTACCAAAAAATATTGGAAAAGTTATGGTAGGATCTGTAATGGAAGGTTCACCATCTTATACAGCAGGAATAAGAAACGGTGATATAATTAAGGAAATAAATAAGAAAAAAATAAATAATCTTATGGATTTCTATGAGATATTAAACAGAACAGATGATGAGCTGATCTTTAAAGTTAATAAACAGGGAACTGATATTATTTTAGGGATTGTACAGTAATAGTGAGATCAGGGGAATTTAACTAAAACTAATAAAGAAGTTTTTTGTTAGTATTTTAACGTTATTATTTTTTTTTGTTAGTATTCATACAAAACCTGTCAATTTAGGCAGGTTTTGTTATTTTTGTTGACCATTTGGACAATACAAACTATAATACCTCACGTATTTAAACATACGAACTAATCTAAAGGGGTAAAAAATGAAAAAATACACTGTAATAAGTATTTTAATTATTGGCCTTGCTCTGATGTTTGCAGGATGCGGACAAGCAGAACAGGCAGAAGAAGTTAATGTAAGAATGGAACTTACAAAACAGTCCACACTGGATAAAATTGTAGCTTCCGGTGAACTAAGACATGGTTTTGAAGCTGGATATATGCCTTTTGAAATGACTGACAAAAATGGTGATTTTATTGGTTTTGATATCGATATGGGTAAAAAAATGGCTGAAGCTATGGGTGTTAAATGGGTTCCAGTTAATACAGCATGGGATGGAATAATTCCATCACTAATGACAGATAAATTTGATATCATAATGAGTGGAATGACAGTAACTCAGGAAAGAAATCTCAAGATCAGTTTTGCTGAACCTTATATTGTAATTGGTCAGGCTATAATTGTTAACAGTGATCTTAAAGGAACAATCAACAGTTATAAAGACTTGAATGATCCTAAATACACAGTTATTTCAAAACTTGGAACAACAGGTGAACAAGCTGTTATGGGAATGATCCCAAAGGCTACATACAAAGCATTTGAAACAGAATCTGAAGGTGCTATGGAAGTTCTTAATGGAAATGCAGATGCATTTGTTTATGACTTACCTTTTGCTGAATTATTTATGACACAGAGAGGTGGAAGTGGTTCTATTTTCATTCTTAATAAACCTTTTACATACGAACCTCTTGCATGGGCAATAAATAAGGGAGATCCTGATTTTCTTAACTGGCTAAACAACTTTATGGCACAGATAAAGAATGATGGAACTTATGATGCTATCTATGACAAATGGATCAGAAGTGACGATTGGTTAAAAGAAGTAGAATAAGTATTAATAAAACTGCCTGGAGGTTAATCTACAGGCAGTTTTTTATATTAATTATAATGACTATAAGAAGATAAATAATGATCCAAAAATTGAAATCCATTCTGAAAGAAAAACATCACCCCTCATGGTATATTGGAATAGCTGCTTTTTTTCTTGTTTTAATCTTTACATTTTTAATGGTGCTGTCTGCTTCGAAACAGATAGATTATGCCTGGCAATGGCACAGAGTTCCTACAAGATTTTTTACACATAAGGTATTTAAATCTGATACAAGAGGCGAAATTAAAACAATTACTATTGAAAATTCTATTGCAGTAGTTGAGGTTGAGACAGAAGATGGTTTTGAAACTTTCAATGTTCCTGAAGATGACCTCCTTCTTAAACGGGGAGACTTTGTATCACCAGGCACTATAATTGGTGAATCTAAAAGTTTTAAAGCCGGTATCCTGCTGGAAGGTCTGGGACTAACACTCCTGATAAGCCTGTATTCTTCCATATTTGGAATAATTATTGGTTTATTTGGAGGCCTCGCGCGGGTTTCTACTAACCCGGGACTGAAATGGCTATCTACAATCTATGTTGAATTAATAAGAGGGTCACCTCTTCTTGTTCAAATTCTTATTTGGTATTTTGTAATAGGAACCCTTGTTAATGATAATCTGGTAATGATGGGA
>DAOVSY010000101.1 GCA_030633365.1 Spirochaetaceae bacterium
CCTCTTTTTTTCTTTAGTATCAAATCTATTATTCTCATCATTTATCTCCTTGCAGTTACCAGAATTATTATATAAATCTTTATCCGGAATGTTAAAATAGTATCATGGTGCTGATTAAAATGCCAGCGAAAGAATTTTAGGGGTGCGAGTTGCAATCCCGGTTTTTTTGATCTTTGTTACAGCCACAACCCAAATAGACACCCATAGAAGCTGGATTTTGCAAAAAAAAGGGCTTGTTCATAATTCTTTGAAGTAAAAACCGTTTTCCACCCATATATATAAATAGAGGATATCACAATTTTATCCCGTAGGGATTTCATGACAACAGCCCATTAATTTATTTATGGGGAAAATATCGGGATAGATATTAAATATAATTTTCAGTCCCATCGGGACGATTGATTTTGACAACAGGATTGTGGAGTAAAAAATGGCACATTCATACACAAACATATTGATTCATTATGTCTTTAGTACCAAAAATCGGGAAAAAATAATAACAGCCCCATTACAGCAACGTTTATGGTCATATATGGGAGGAATTGCAAGAGATAATAATATGAAAGCTCTTGCTATTGGAGGAATAGAAGATCATGTTCATCTATTAATTTCGTTACCTACAACATTATCAATTGCAAAAGCAATTCAGTTAATTAAAGGAGGTTCATCAAAATGGGTGCATGATACATTTACAAATTATCATAATTTTCAATGGCAAGTGGGATATGGTGCGTTTAGTGTCAGCAGCTCATGTACAAAGGGTTTAATTACCTACATTAATGGACAAAAGGATCATCATTACAAAAAATCATTCCAGAAAGAATATGTCTCACTTTTGGAGAAAAATGTTATAATATATGATGGGCGTTATATATGGGGATAATTTCTGGTCGTCCCTACGGGACTAAAACGGATGATCTTTCAGCCCGGCAATAAATTGCCGGGCTGAGTTCATATGTCCCTACGGGACTCATGGTTCAGAATTTTAATGATATATCAACAAAAAGACATATACGACCATTATAGGTATTGCCGGGAATTGAATTCCAGGAACTAGTTATTTGCATTCAGCTTCTCATGACGTTCCATAATTTCATCTAAAAACAATTGCCCATCTTCTATTTTAGATTTTTCTGATATCGGATAGTCTGAAAAAAGACCAAACCGGTATTTGGCTGCCAGTATTCGAAATACAGATTTATTAATACGTTCTTCAGTTATGGAACCATTTTCAATAGATTCCAACAAACCATTTATCGAAGTCTTTACATTAGAGGGACGGAGGATCAAATCTCCTCCTGCAATAATAAATGCCTCTGCTGATTTTTCCGGCAACCAGATCTCTTGAATGGCAGCCATAGAAAAAGAGTCACTGATAACTAAACCATCAAACCCCATCTTATCTCTAAGAATATTTTCTATAAAAAATGGGGATAAAGTTGCTGGAAGATTACCTGTTTCAGCTATTTGTGGTGTTTTAATATGGGCTGTCATAACACCAACGGCTCCCTGGGAAATCCCGGCAATAAAAGGAAGTAATTCCCTGTTTTGTATTTCTGACAGATTCAAATCTATAGAAACCTCTCCACTATGAGGGTCTGTACCTGTGTCACCATGGCCCGGGAAATGTTTTATTACACTTATGACCCCGGATTCCTGTAAACCCTGAATAAAAGGTTTAACCATTGAAGATACTATTTCCGGATTTTCTGAAAAAGATCTGTCTCCCAGTATAGGGTTTTTATAATTGGAATTAACATCTGCGACAGGAGCCAGATTCATATTAAACCCCAGAGATCTAAGTTCTTCACCAATAATTTTACCAATTTTCCATGTTATATCAACATCATTTAAATTTCCCAGAATTTCATGAGAAGGTATATCAAGTACATCCATTTCAGAACTACTATTTAATCGGGAGACACGCCCACCTTCCTGGTCAACAGCAACTATAAGAGGGATTTTTAAGACAGACTGTAAGTCTGAAATAAAAACTTTTACCTGCTTATTTGAATATATATTATCTGAAAATAAAATAACTCCACCAGGTTTTATTTCCTTCATATAATTTCTTAAATTGTTATCCATATCCGTGTAATAAGAATCTAAATCTCTATTTTTTAAGTCAAGAATAAATAATTGTCCTAATTTATCTTTTAAACTCATATCATTTAAAATATTCAATATCTTTTCTTTTTCCAGTAAAGAAACTGGAACCATAGCCGGGGATAACATTGAGGATTCAAGATCATCCTGAAAAAGAAAAATCTGATTTTCAAACCACTGCCTGTTATAAATATCTTTATTTAATTTTATTTTTGAACCTGGAGATTGTTCAACTTTTATTTCTATGAGATCAATTTGTTTCTGATCATTAATAACAGATGTCTGTGTTTGACAGGCAAATATAATTATTACAAAGACAATAAATATTCCTGTTTGTATTTTTTTTATAATAACAAACTCCTTTAATTTACTGATGTTAAAAGACCATCGAAAGGCTGTCAAGAAGTGCTGCAAGAATAGAATTTAATTGAATTGCATTTTTTCTACCAATGAAGTACTGTATATTACAGGAAAATAAGTGAAAGGATCTATTCTTCTGCCATTAGTGCAGATACTTTTAATAATTATAATAAGTACTCTTTTTTGTCTGGGAACATATCTGTTTCTGTTTAATAACAGCTTTGGTCCGGACGCTTCTTTTAGTGTAGAAATTTTTATTAGCCAACTACCCAATTTAATGCTTAATATTTTTCCAATAGTTGTTTTAATGAGCATCGTCCTTTCTCTAATAAATACCCTCAAAACCCCAGCTAATAAAGGGCTTGCAGCTCTTTTTACCTTAATTTTTGCAAGTCTTATCTATTATGCTGGATATACTGGACTATATTTACTGGATAAACAATCAAATCCTGCAGCAATAATTACCAGGAATCACCTGTACGAAGATAAAATTAATCCATTAACAAATTCAAAATTATATTATACTGGAAAGGCTTCCAATCCCCTTGCAATAGAAGTAAAGAATACTGACTCAGAATCAGCATTTATTTTATATAAAAATGCTGATTTTAATTCTAAAACCAATACCCTGGAGTCAGAAAATAGTAGTAAATTACTGATAGAACCAGAAAATCCATTTTTTTCAGAAATTTTTTATCCACCGGAACTTTTTAAAAACCTATTGGATGATTTAGAAATTTTTAATACAGCTATCAAAGATATTTTCGAAAAATCCCGGTACCTGTTTATGATTACAGTACTTAGTCAGATTGCATTTGCCATTGGATGCTGGACAATAATTAAACTATCAAAATGGCCCTTTTTAAATGGACTTTTAGCAATTGCAGCTATAAGACTTTTCCCTGCATACTACAGACTTAGCTATAGCGAATTAACTCAGAAAGCTATCGGATTTTTACAAACATCAAATGCTTCAGACCTGGTTCCTGTAGTAATACTTCTGGTCGCTGCTCTTCTTCTTTTTCTATGGGACCTATTATTTATAAAAAGCAAAAAACTGGTAAGTAAAAATGGATAAACTACCTCAAAAAACTTTTATTACAATTATTATATTTTATCTGGCAGCACTTATCTGTTTTTTTATATTCTCAATATACAGTTTTACAAGTGTAGATATTGTGGGAAAAGCACTGGAGAATCCAGAAGCTCATGGTCTTAATATGGATATTTCTATTTTAAGAGAGAATGCCGAAGCAGAAATACAAATACTCTCTAATTTTAAAATCAACTGGATTCTATCCAATTCACTAAAGCTTTTTATTCAATATTTACTTCCAATCCAAAGTACTGCTTTAATAGTTGCTTTTTCTTTAATCTTTCCCTGGAAACTGGGGACTCAGGGGATGCAGATCCCCTTTGTAGATATTATTGGAAAAAGTATTTTCCTTTTTCTTATACTGACTCTTGTTTTTTCAGGTTTAACTGAAGGACTTCTGCCTGGAACTCTAAAAAGACAATCAGATCAACTCTATCTTACCCAAATGGCTACAGGTTATTTTGATCAGGCAACAAATGAACTATATTCAGATAACAAGGAAAAAAATTACAACTATATTGTAACCAAGTTGAAAGCATATTTACAGATTGATCCTGGAAATCCTGTAGTAGAAGGTACACTTGATTGGGCTGAAAGTACTTTTGACATTAAAACTGATATTCCAAATATTACTAATAAAAATGATAAAATTACAGATGGGAGGAAAGCTGCTGATTTAGAATTAAAGGCCTCTGATTATTTTTCCAAAGAAGATTATTTTTCTGCATTATACTATGCAAATCTGGCATTCAAACTGGATGAATCAAGATCCGGGGCTCAACGAATAGCAGCCGAATCCAGAGAAGCTATCAGATCACTTGCACCTGATAAATCTGAGTTAGAGGCAAAAGAAAAATTTAACATTAAAAGAACAGGATTTGATTTATTAAATGAAGGGAACTCTATTGAAGCATACTATATTTTTAAAGAACTCTCAGTTGAATCAAATACTGACAAAGATATACCTGAATTTTTAGCTCGTTCTCTTGAGGCCATATCAGATAAATCTTTTTTTATAGATGAAGCAGAACAATATCTATTTGTACCAGGAATAAATGATATAGTATTTATGGACAATAAAAATACACTAATTTATATTGAAAAAATGGTTCTCTTAAATGGAGGAAAAGCATTTTTCTTCAATATTGAACTAATTGAATTAGATAATTCAAATAAAATTATAAAACATTTTTCAGCCCCATATGGTAAGTTTAATTCAGAATCAGAATCAATTATTATGAATGCGATTGATCAGGATCATGACAATATCAGCTATAAACCTGTCTATCATACTGGAACAGATAGGGAACCTGAAAATACAATTTTAAAACTATCGCCTAATCTGCTTGATTTGAAATACATTGGACAACCTGGTAATACAATTAAATTTATGAATATTTTTGAGTTATTTAAATATGGATCAATATTTTCTAAATATGGATATATACAAAAACCAACACAATTTTTAATTTTAGAAAGAATTGTTAAACCATTTACATTTCTTATTATATCTTTTTTATCTGTTAGTTTGGGATGGTATCTTAGAATTAGAAAATATAACTTCCCTTTGCTTTCAATATTATTTATTCCAATTATTGGGTATCTTATTCATAATATTCTTTTAATTTATGAGTTTGGTATAGATATGATACTGGGTTTTTCTCTTTTAAAAACAGGTTTTTATCCGGCGCTTATTATTCTGATTGTATCCCAGGCTATAATTCTTTTCTTCTCTCTGGTAACTATTGCCAGCCAAAAAGACTGAAAACCTAATAGTTATTCCCTCCTCGGTTCCTGAGCTTGTCGAAGGATTAAACCCTTTCTATTTTGGCTCCAAGAGAATTAAGTTTTTCTGCCAGAGATTCATAACCTCTTTCAATCTGATACACATTTTGTATAACACTTTTACCTTCCGCACATAAAGCCGCAATAACCATAGCCATCCCAGCTCTTACATCCGGAGAAACCAGCTCAGCCCCTCTTAACCTGGCAGGACCGCTTACTACTGCTCTATGAGGATCACATAAAATTATTCGTGCTCCCATTCCTATCAGTTTATCAACAAAAAACATTCTGGACTCAAACATCTTTTCATGTATAAGTACTGTTCCTTCAACCTGGGTGGCAACAACAGTCATAATACTTGTTAAATCTGCAGGAAACCCCGGCCAGGGAGAATCATCAATTTTTGGTATCATCCCCCCAAGTTCCTGGCTTACCTTCATATCCTGACCAGAACGAATTTTAATAGTGGAACCATCAGTCTCCCAATGTATTCCAAGCTTATTAAATCCAATTCTAACCATTCTCAAGTGTTCCGGTCCAGCATTTTCTATTTCCAATTCGCCTCTTGTTACAGCAGCAAGACCAATAAATGAACCCACTTCCATAAAATCAGGGCCAATCCCGAACTCGGTTCCTCCCAGTGTTTTAACTCCATCAATATAGAGTATATTAGAACCGATTCCAGATATTTTTGCTCCCATAGAATTTAGCATATTACATAAATCCTGAACATGAGGTTCACTTGCAGCATTCCTAATTGTTGTTTTACCAGATGCAATTGATGCAGCCATAATCGCATTTTCAGTTGCGGTTACAGAAGCCTCATCCATAAAAATGTCAGCGCCAACAAGCTTGTTAGCATTAAGTCTAAACATACCATCAACTTCAATCTGCGCACCAAGAGCAGTAAAAGCCAAAAAATGAGTATCAAGTCTTCTTCGCCCTATTACATCTCCTCCAGGAGGAGGCATTAAAACCTTCCCGGTTCTGGCCAATAATGGCCCTGCAAAAAGAATTGATGCTCTAATATTATTTGCATGTTCAGTCAGTATTTCAGAGGATTTAATTTCTGTAGTTTTTATGCTGTATTCACCGTGGCTTCTTCTTTTTACAGTAACTCCAAGAGATTTTAAAACTTCAAACATAACCCGGACATCTTCAATTTCGGGAATATTTTTTAAAATAACTTCACTATCAGTAAGCAGTGTTGCCGCTATACATGGAAGTGCTGCATTTTTATTACCACTCGCTTTTATCTTTCCTTTTAAAGGAAAGCTACCATCAATAATATACTTATTCATTGGAATACTTTAACTTAAGAAACTGTTTAGGTAAATAGGTAATAAGCATAGAAGCAAACTCCAGGAAACAATTTTATAATAAATCAAAAAGTCACAAATCTCCATAAAAGTATAATATGTCAAATACTCCAATGATTTGACATTAATAACAATAATAGATATAATAGATATTATTGATTATTTTATAAATGATATTTAATCCAGTCTTTTTTTCTAATCAAAATGTTTTGAGCTTATAGTAGAAAATTTACGACCGATAAGGAAGGAAGAAGAATGACAGGAGATAATATGGGAATGGAAAAGAGTACAGTAGATGATCTTAGAAATTATCTGATTAATTGTATAGATAAAGAAGGAAAAATTGAAGGGAAACGCAGATTCTCCCTCCAGATAGGACTACTCGAAAATGCTCTTTTTAATGATATTGACGAAGTATATTCAACTATTTACAATTTTTCAGATTACTCCAACCCCGAAGATGCATATCTTGAAGAACTACCTGTCGTTGATGAAAAAGGCAATATTATAATTAATCTTAATGCCGTTTCTTAACAAGCTTAACAATTAACGCTGAAAATAAAAACCTGCAGTTACAGCTATATCTGAATCTGTATTATAAGGCCGATGGGCTCTTGCTACTGGAATATCTATATAAAAAATGCCCACAGCTATTGAAATACCTCCTGTTAAAAGTAAAGATTCGGTATTGTGTTCATTAGATCTGTATATTTCCAGTCCTCCTCCAAAATATCCTGATAATAAAACAAGCTCATTTTTATCAACAAACCTGGAAAAATTAATAACCAATGGGATTCTGAACATATTTGATGAATTGGCAAAAGAAACTGAAGGTCTTAGAGAAAAAGCAACAGTTCCTGGAAATGTATACAATCCCTGAGTCGTAAAATATATCTGTTCAATTCCAAAAGGAGCAATGTCGATCAGAATGCCGGAAGATAATCCCCAAACAGGCTTATTAATATCGATTGCCGATAACGGGACAACAAAAACTGACAGATAGAGGAGAATGGAGACCGCAGACCGGGAACAGGAAGAATTAAGAATCTTCCAGGTTATCCGATCTTTCTTCTTATCCGGTTCCTGAGCTTGCGTTGCACTGAGCTTGTCGAAGTGTCGAAGGGTTCTTTTCCCCCGTTCTCCCGTCTCCATCCTCCTGTCTCCCTTCTAGTATCCCGGATTGATAATAGATATAGAAGGTTTAACAGAAATACCAGGATCGGGTGTGGAGTAGAGGACTTCCACTCCTAAAGCAATAATTGGCCAATTATCAAGTTTCATTGAAAAAGCAGAAATAAATCCATACTGGAGTTCTTCGATTCTTTCACTACCGGCAATAGTTTCAGTAAAAATATAATTTTTATATGAACCTTTGCCGCCAACAAGAATAGCGAAATGGGAAAATAATGTCAGCTCACTATATACTGATATACCGAACTTGAAGCCCTGACCTATCCTTTGAATACCCCAAAAATCCAGATACTCAGAACTGATATTTGTATAACCGTAGGCTCCCTCCAGTTGAAGGTTAAACGGAACATACTCAGTCTGTTTCACAACTATAAGATTGTAAAGAAATCCAACATTTATATCTGTCCGATCGAAGTCATACAGGGTTCCTGTTTCCCGGTCTACAAATACGCCAATATCCATTATACCGCCTATTGAGTAAGCTGCAGTAATACCAATGGTGGAAAGTATGTCATCATCTACAACAACACTAAACTCAAATCCAGGGCCGCCTATTCCATTTTCCAGATACCGGCTCTGAGCAGAAACAACCATGGGAACAGCGAGCAAAAGTATTAATATGATATAGATATATTTATGTTTTTTCATATGCAATCCTATTTTGTTATCAGCTTACTTTGTATCCTACAAGGCGTCAAGTATTGCAGGTATTTGTGATGCCTGTGATAAAAACTGCAACTAGTTATTTTGCACAAAGTATACCACTTTTTAATTAGATATCTGATTGTATTGAATGTAACAGGAGGATTTACACTCAAAACATGCCTAATGCAAAATGCTTTATTGAGTTTTTGTCAGTTACATTCAGTCTGATAATACATCCTATAGTACTTTTGTCGTATTATAGACTTAATTTGTGTTTTCTAATATGAAATACCGGATTATGGATATATAATAGGAAAGAAAAAGGAGTACATACAAAAATGAAAGGTATAATTCTCGCTGGAGGATCCGGTACACGGCTCTATCCGGTAACAAAGGTTATGTGTAAACAACTGCTGCCGATTTATGATAAACCCATGATCTATTACCCGCTGTCAACTTTGATGCTGGCAGGGATACAG
>DAOVSY010000354.1 GCA_030633365.1 Spirochaetaceae bacterium
TCACTATTTAATAAGTACGGGTAACCATACAAGGGTCCCAAAGGGTATCCTTCGTGACTGTCTCTACATTGTTACGAACGAGTTTTCTGGTTAAAAAAAATACATACTATTGACATTTTATTTGCTGTTTTGTATAGTCCATCGTACCCGGTTTGACAGTGATTTTAACAAAACAACATTTACCACTTTAGTGGGTTGTTGATAATCGGGCCGCTAGCTCAGTTGGTAGAGCAACGCCCTTTTAAGGCGTGGGTCACAGGTTCGAATCCTGTGCGGCTCAGTTTCTTTTACGTCTCCTTCGTCTAGTGGTTAGGACACCGGGTTTTCATCCCGGCAACAGGGGTTCGACTCCCCTAGGAGATGTAGCCTTTGTCAGAAGAAAACTCTTTTGACAAAGGCTTTTTTTTTGTCCGCAACTATTATATAATCCAAAATAATCAAAAGTTTAATGAGGTAATGATGAATAGAAAAATGACTTTACTAGTAATAATATCTTTACTAATTATATTTATGGCTACTCCTTTATTCTCACAGAGCATGAAAGGGCTTAGTTTAGGTGGAACAACTGGTCTTATAACAACACCTACAGGTAGAATAGGATGGGAAGAATCATCAGATCTGGGGCTGGACCTTGGATATCATTTTTCAACAGACAGAGCATTTGGTGAAAATGAAAATATATTTAATGTAGCTGTAAGCATGTTTAAGAAACTGGAAGCTGGTTTAACATACGATTCTCAGTTAGGAGATGACTTGTCTGATATATTACTTTTTGGAAAGTTTCAGGTTTATAACAACGGACAGTCGGGGATGGCTGTTGGTGCAAATTTACAACTGCTTGATTTTACTTCAGATACTACAGATCGGACTTATAGTCAGGTTTATTTAGCATCAACCTATTCAGGTGATTTTATGGAAGTTCCTGCTTCTACAACAATAGTATTTGGAAAAACATTTGATTTAGAAGCTGGTTTAAATGACAGAATTGATTTTTCCATGGGATTTGATCTGGCTCTCTTTCCACAGGTTTTTAATGGTTATGTTAGATGGATTAGTGAGTTTGCAAACTATTCCTACAGTGCAGATTCAAGAATTACAAATGCAAATGCAAGAGGAGCATTTAACTCAGGACTAAGAATTGATATTCTGGGTGGTAGTGCATATAAGCTCGTTTTAGATGCAACACTTATGGATGTTTTTGATGAAGGTATTGATAAATTTACAATTGGTGGTTCTTTTGGATTTTCTTTAAGGTAGGTAGTATGAAAAAAATAATCTTGAAAGCTGAAGATCTTGATGGGTACTTAACCTCTAACGACAGAGCTAATATTAAGCAGCTGGATGATTTCTATGCAGAAGCTGTAAGTTCTTTTGAAATACTATCCTCATCTCATAATGAAGAGCGACTAAAAAAAGAAAAAGAGCGTCTTATTGGCCTGTATGATTCCATGGGGCAATTAATGCAAAAAATTGCTTCAAAAGAGGAACATCTGCACATATATCCCTTTGATACCCCGGTTGAAAACCATGGGGAAGCTTCAAGATTAATTGCAAAACTGAGAAATAAAAAAACTCAGCATCAGGAATTTGTTTATTATATACAAAGAGCTTATGAACTTCTTTTTAATCTTGCTTTTGGTGAAAAAAGTAAATCGGGTAAGAAAAATTATCTGGTTATAGATACTCCTGTTAAATTTCCTGTACAAAATTATGCGGTACATAAAATACCGGATGTGGATCATCTTGTAGAGAATACAGTTATGTGTGTTATGCTTCGTGGAGCACTTTTACCTTCAATGATAATGAGTAAGGAAATTGAAGAATATTCATCTTCGAATTATGTTACCCCTTTTGCTCTTTTTAAAATTAAACGGGATGATTCCAAAAAAGAATATAATATGGAATATGTGCTGGATTTGGATAAATCATTTTATAATCTTGAGGAATTGAATGGTAAGGATTTAATATTTGCCGATCCCATGAGTGCAACAGGTGGAAGTCTGGTAACCAATCTTAAATATATTCTTGATCAGGGTGTAAAACCCAAATCAATTAAATGTTTCAATGTCATTTCTGCATTGAAGGGTTCTTTAAGAGTGATTAGAGCTATAAAAAATGTTGAGATTTATACACTTTGGATGGATCCTGTATTAAATGAGATGGCATATATTGTCCCAGGCCTTGGAGATGCCGGTGATCGTTTGAATGGAGAAGATGAAAAAGATTATCCCCGCAATATTATACAACTAATAGCAGACTATGGTACAAATATAACTTCCCTTTACCGGGCTCAATTGAAAAAAATCGAAGAAACTGTTCTTGGTTAGTTCTGGAGTTTAAGCTGAAAAATCTACGGATATCAATATTTTTATTTTTTGGAATATTGTTGATTTTGGTCTCTTCCTGTTCTTCTGTAAAATATGAAGATGAGTTAGTTGAAACTTACTACAATCTTGGAACTGCCTATAGTAATCTTGGAATGCTTGACCATTCTTCAGCTGCTTTTGTAAGAGCTCTTCAAATTGATCCTTCTTTTCCCAGTGCTGCATACAATCTTGGTATTGTTCATATACAGTCAGGGAATTTTAAAGATGGAATTAAGGTTCTTAATGATCTTTTAAAATTAGAACCTGATAATATCCTGGTTATGAAAATTCTTGCCTGGGGTTACTATAAATACAATGATCTCATTAAATCTGTTGAAATATATGAATCAATCCTGCAAATAGATCCTAATAATGAAGAAGTTTTAAATAATGTAACTATTCTCATGATAAGTATGGATAAGTATGAAAAAGCCTATCCTTATGTTGTTCGCTTGGAATCAATGGGGGTGGATGACAGCAATAATTTATATAATTTGGGATTACTGGAAAGAGAATTGGAAATATCCTCTGGTTTAAAATGGTTTGAGCTGTCTTTTGAAAAAGAAAAGACTTTGGAAAAAAATCTTGTTGCACTTATTGACGTTCTTACAACAGAACAGGACTATGAAAGAGTTGTAGAGCTGTATGATATTCTTCTGGGTATAAAACCGGATCCGGAATTATTTTTTAATAAGGCATTTATTTTATTAACTGCTATCGAGGATTATACTCTTGGTATACCTGCTCTGGAAACTGCCCTGGAAAATGGTTTTTCAGATTTGGAAAGAATAGATGAACTAAAGTTATACGAGGATCTTCTGGATAGAGATAAAATTTTGAGTGTTTTTATAGACTATCCACCGAAAGAGTCCGGGGTGGTTGAAGGAGAGATAGAGGCTGTTCCTGAACAATTTCATGGGATACTTGAGCAGGAACTTCCTCTTTTGGAGTAATACCGCATTCATTGGAGCAATAGATGGTATTCTCCACTCTTGAGGATATATAATACTTGCCACATGCCCTGCAGCTTTTGTAGTAAATTTTACATTCATCTGAACAGATTTTTTTTTCATTTTCCTGTTCAGGAGCAAAATATTTACCACAATTTGAACAACGATTATATTTTAAGTCTTTATCTTCCATATTTATTCTTAACTATATGGGAAAACTTAAGAATTGTCTTGTCTTTTTTCTGTTTGAGGTTAAACTGAATAAATAAGTATAATTGAAATAAAGGAATAATAATGGATTGGAAA
>DAOVSY010000614.1 GCA_030633365.1 Spirochaetaceae bacterium
ACATCTGTAGGCATTTCTGTAGCCAGAGCACTGGAAAAGAAATTTTTCCGTTTTTCTGTTGGTGGAATGAGAGATGAAGCTGAAATAAAAGGACATAGACGGACCTATGTAGGTGCTATGCCTGGTAAAATAATTCAGGGTCTTAAAATTACAAAATCACCGGATCCTGTATTTATGATAGATGAAATTGATAAAATGGGATCATCATATCAGGGAGACCCTTCATCTGCATTACTGGAAGTTCTTGACCCGGAGCAGAATCATGCTTTCAGGGATCATTACCTTGATATACCTTTCGATATTTCCAATATTCTGTTTATTGTTACTGCCAATACTCTGGATACAATACCCAGACCCCTTTTGGACAGAATGGAAATAATACGTCTATCCGGATATATTGAAGAAGAAAAAATTGCAATTGCAAAAAAATACCTCATTCCAAAATCACTAAAAAAATCAGGCCTTCGAAGAAAGGATGTTCGTTATAATAAATCTGCCTTATCAACTATATCTGTAAATTACGCCAGAGAAGCCGGTATGAGAAACTATGAAAAAGCACTGGATAAAATACACAGGAAAATAGCAAAGAAAGTAGTTCTTAAAGAGATTGAACCTCCATTTATTCTTACTTCAGAAAATCTTGAAGACTATATGGGTAAACCAAGATTTAGAGAAGAGGAGGTTAAAAAGATTACCAAACCAGGTATGGCAGTGGGTCTTGCCTGGACAAATTTTGGTGGTGACACACTTCTGATCGAATCAATTAATATCCCTGGTAAACCTGGATTAACTCTTACAGGTCAGATGGGCGATGTAATGAAAGAGTCTGCAAACATTGCTTTTTCTTATGTAAAACATATTGCAGAAAAATTTCAAATTGAAGCTGATTTTTTTAATAAAAATACAATTCATCTGCATATTCCGGAAGGCGCAACTCCAAAAGACGGCCCTTCTGCAGGAATTACTATGGCAGGTACAATTCTTTCTTTGAGTACTGGAAAACAGATAAAAGAGAATTTAGCCATGACAGGAGAACTTTCTCTTACAGGGCAGGTTCTTCCTATTGGTGGCCTAAAAGAAAAAACTATTGCCGCAAGACGTAATGAAATTAAAACAATAATAATTCCAGATGCAAATTTAAGAGATCTTGAAGAGATTCCGGAATATATACGAAAGGGTATAACTTTTCATCCAGTAAAAACCATGGAAGAAGTTATAGATCTTATTTTTCAAAAGGAATAACTTATGGAATTATTAGCTCCTGCGGGTAATATTGAGAAATTATACTATGCCTATAAATATGGTGCAGATGCAGCTTATATTGGTATAAAAAATTTCTCTCTTAGAGCAAAGGCAGATAATTTTTCACAGGATGAATGGAATAAAGTAAAAGATATTAAGGGAGATAAAAAATTATTTGGAGCTCTTAATATCTTCTTTCATAATGAAGATCTTAGAACCCTTGAAGAAAATATTGATTATTTAAAACTCTACCCTTTTGATGCATTTATAATAAGTGATCTTGGTGCTCTGCCAATCCTGCGAAAATACTTTCCGGATATTCCTTTACATTTAAGTACCCAGGCAAACTGTATAAATAAGGAATCTGCAAAAGTTTATGCTGATCTTGGGTTCAATCGTATTATTCTTGGCAG
>DAOVSY010000035.1 GCA_030633365.1 Spirochaetaceae bacterium
TGTATTTACAGCAACCTGAGCAAAGTGTGCACCATAAGGAAATGCTGCATCATCAGTTGTAAAATGTCCATTACCAATCAACTGTCCCTGACCTTCTCCAGCCTGGGTGTGCCATGCAAGTTTGGCATATGTAAGTTCATCTTTCTTACCAACAACCTTACCAGGGTATTCAATTTTAAGATCTGCCTCAGGCTCATCCATTATTTTTGATGCTGCTTTTAATATCTCTTTTTCCATATCCTGTGCTGCAAGAAGGGAAGCACTTCCGGAGAAGTATGTTCCACTGGAAGCATAGGCACCAGTATCAAAGGGAGTATTATCAGTATCCCCGGATAATATGGAAACATTGGTCATTTCTGTTTGAAGAACTTCAGATGCCATTTTAACACTTACTGTATCCAGTCCTGTACCAAGATCCGCACCACCGGAAAAGAGCATAAAAGTTCCGTCACCAAGCATTTTTATTGTAGCATTTGACTGATCAAGTCCAGGAAGTCCCGAACCCTGCTGTATAATTACAACACCCTTTCCGATCTTAACATCAGGATCATTGGAAACCTCTTTTTTACCCCACTCAATCATCTCGGTTCCCTCTTTAAGAGCAGGGCCAAGACCACAGCTTACAGCAGGAGCTGCAACACCTTCACGGCCCTCACCAAGACATTTAAGAATCTCCAGCATAGACCCCTCATGAACCCTATTTAGTTCAAGAAAATCTTTTGGATCCATACCAAGTTCTTCAGCCATTTCTGCTGCAGCCATCTGCATGGCATAGGAACCCTTTGGAGCGCCATAGCCCTGGTAGGCACCGGTAGGAGACGCATTTGAATAGTAAACATTTACATCAAACTTAAAGTTATCACAAAGAAAAAGAGGAAGGGATTTGGAACACGCATTCATAGGAACTGTCAGGGCATGTGCGCCATAGGGCCCGGCATTTGCTTTAAGGTCCATATAAACAGCAGTTAGTTTTCCATCTTTTTTAGCACCAATTTTTACCTTAATTTTCATAGGTTTTCTGGTACTGCAGGATTCAAATTCCTCTTTTCTTGAATACTGATGGAAGATACTTCTACCTGTTGAATAAGTTGCAAAAGCGCAAACCTCTTCCAGAAGAATATCCTGTTTGGAACCATATCCGCCACCAACACGTTCTTTTATAACCCGAATTTTATTTTCACTTATTCCAAGAACAGAAGCTGTAATTCTTCGTACATGAAAAGGGACCTGTGTTGAACAGTGCATAATAAGCCTGTCCCCATCCATCTTGGTATAGACAACATGCATTTCAAGAGGAGTACACTGAATATGACTTTCAGGCTGATATTCTCTTTCTATAATAACATCTGCTTCTGCAAATCCCTTTTCCATGTCTCCAATACCATCAGAAACACTGGCAGCAATATTCTTTCGAGGATCCCCACCAATTGGAAATTGGTAAATGATCTTACCATCTCTTGGATCAAAACTTTTATTAGCTTCTGCCAAATTATCCGGGGCACCAACCTGGTATATAATCTCTCCATTATGTATTAGTGGAGCTCCAGGCGCAGATGATTCATCAATAGTCATTACATGTTTAAGAACTTCATACTCAACTTTAATTGATGAGAGTGCCTGTTCTGCAATCTCATAACTATCTGCTACAACAGCAGCAACTCTGTCTCCAACATGATTAACCTTTTCACCAAAAAGCCTTCTGTCATAGGGAGATGGTTCCGGAAATCCCTGACCAGCCTGTGTGTACCAGGTATCAGGAGTATTTTTATGAGTAAGTATTGTAACTACTCCAGGAATTTTCTCAGCTTCTGATGTATCTATACTTTTTATATAAGCACTTGCATGAGGACTCCTAAGCATCTTTAAAACAGCGGAACCTTCTTCTCTTCTGTCTTCAACAAATACTCTTTCTCCTCTTACCAGTTTAGCACCATCTACTTTTCGTTTAACCTTTCCTACAAATTTAAGATCATCCCTGAATTCCGGAGGAACTGTATTTTTATAATCAGGATCATTTTTTCGCATCCTGGCCAGAGCAACAGCAGTGTAAAACTGTTCATAGCCACTGTCTCTAATAAAAACAGCAGACATTGCATCCTTTATATCCTCTTTAGAGGGATTAGGGATTCGATCAAGAAGATCTGTTAATATCAATGCTGCTGCAGGAATATTATATGCAGACTGAACTATTCCAGCATCGACCATAGCAGACTGAACAGGAGATAACGTTCCATGATCAGAAAGACTCTCTACTGTTTTAATATCAGATCCTTCAACCTGGGCTGCTATAACCAGAGATGATGTTACTATTTTTCCATCAAGTAAAATTGAATCTGATCCGGCAAAAGAAAAACCATCGTCACTGTTTCTAACCGAATTAACTCCTGTTCGAAACAACAGTTCCCGGAGGTTCTCTCCAGGTTCTGTATAAACCTGTTTTGGTGTACCATTTAATACAAAGTTAAGTTTCATAATTTATGCCCCCTTCCTTGACTGCTCTTCTTTTGCCAGTTCTATGGAGTGAGCCACCATTGTTCCACTTAAATATTTTTTATATTTAGCTGATCCAAGAAGATCACCAGCAGGATTAACCTCAGCTTCAACTGCTACAGCCAACTCAGAACCTTTAAGAGAGCCATTTAATACACTCTGTTCCAGTTTTTTCAGCCTGACAACATGTTTGGAAACACAACCTACAACAATTACAACTTCCTGTCTGGAAACCATAACTGCTGTAGTTACAGAAGGATATGATCCGGAAGATTTATAAACCGCATCAACAACACAAACACCATCCAGTGCAGGTAAAATAATACGCTTTATTAAACTAACCTTCTCTTCTCTTACATATTTTTCAACGCACATTATTCCTTCATCAGCAGTTTCAACATCCGCTTTCAAAGCAATCAAACATGGAATTACATAGGAATCAGGTCTGTTTGCGGCAATATTTCCACCAATGGTTGCCATATTTCTAATATTTCTGGACGCAATATATTTTGCTGCCTTCTTTAAGGCATCCGGAGTTTCCAAAGAACCTATAAGTTCCTGAAGAGTAACACCAGCACCTATAGATAGTGCAGAACCTTCTTTTTTAATAGTAGTAGATAGAATATCCTTAAGATAAATTACTTTCTCAATTTGTGGCTGTCCCTTAATCTTTCTCTCATCCATTGCCGGAGTCCAGTTAATCTGGGTTCCGCCGCTCAGATAATAAACATCCGAACTTTTAAGTTTTACCGCTTCCTCAAAGGAAGCCGGCTTAAAAACTTCTTTTATCATTTAAGCCTCCCATAATAAGCTTTCGAGCACTTTCCTTCGTGCCTCAGTAAAGTCTCTGTCGCTAAAATAATAAAAAGAAACATTGTCTTTTTTTAACATACTGAATAATTTCATTTTTATTATTTATCCCTAATCATCCTTTCGGAGATCATATTTGCCTTGTCAGTTAATTTCTGCTCATCTATACCTGTAAGTCTTCCATTTTCCACAGCTATTCTACCATTAACTATTGTGTAGTCTGTTCCATGATTGTAACCCGAAAAGATAAGGGCCGCCAATGGATCAGATAGTGAACCTGCATATTCCATTTTATTAATATTGAATATAGCCATATCCGCTGCCCAGCCTTCCTGAAGCCGACCAACCTTTTCAAAGTTTAGAAGTTTAGCTCCATTTTCCGTAGCCAGTTTAAAAATATCTTTTGTTGTTACTGCTCCTGATCCGTAGTGAACTCTTTGAAGAAGAAGGGCATTCCTCATCTCTCCAAGCATATCAGATGTATCATTGGATGCTGAACCGTCAACACCAATTCCTACATTAATATCTGTTGGCAGCATTTCAGTAACACGGCAGATACCTGAACCCAGGCGCATATTTGAGGAGGGACAATGTGATATATGTGATTTTGTTTCACTTAATAACTTTAATTCATCATCATTAAAATGAATACCATGTGCATACCAGACATCTTCACCAATAAAACCTGTGTCTTCCATCAATTTTAATGGTCTTCTTCCATACATCTCTACACAGAAATCATTTTCATCCTTAGTTTCTGCAAGATGTGTATGAAGCTTAACCCCATGTTTCCTTGCCAGTTTTACAGATTCTTTCATCAAATCTTCAGTTACACTAAAAGGACTACAGGGTGCAAGTGCTATTTTTCTCATAGAAAATTCTGAATTATCATGATACTGATTTATTACTCTTTCACTGTCTTTAAGAATTTCATCATCTGTCTGAACAACAGAATCAGGAGGCAGTCCTCCATCTTTTTTACTTAAGGACATAGAACCTCTGGTTGGTGAAAATCGCATTCCTACATCATCTGCTGCTTTAAATTGAAGTCCCATTATATCTTCTTTAACATTTTGGGGATAAACATAATGATGATCTGTTGCAGTTGTACATCCGGTTTTCAAGAGCTCACCCATAGCTAACTGGGATGAATAATAAATTGCATCTGCATCAAGATTTTTCCAGATCTCGTATAGATAAACCAGCCAGTCAAAAAGCTTGGCATCCTGTACAGCAGGAAGATTACGGGTTAAAGTCTGATAAAAATGATTATTATTATTTACAAAACCCGGAACAACAACATGAGTGGAACAATCTATAACCCTATCTTCCCTCGTTCGTGAAAAATCAATATTTTTATCAATTTTTGTTACAATGTTATTTTCAATTAACATATCATACCCACGAAGAGCTTCTTCATGAACTGATTTTAAAATATAGTAACAGTTTTTTAACAGGATTCTACTCATAGCTGCTTAACTCCTTCAAATATTTCTCCAGAAGATTAAGTGCAACCTTTTTTCTATAAACAGCACTTGATCTCTGATCATCAATTGGAACTATCACGGTACTGTAATCTTCAAGAATAGATGATATTTTTGATTTTATTTCTGATCCTGAAAGTCCTTTCAATTTTTTCTCTAATTCAACAGATCTGACAACAGTAGGTCCAACGGCACCAAATGTTAACGCAATAGAATCAACTCTACCATTTTTATAATCTGCAACACCTGTAAAAGACAATTTGGAAAGAGCATTTGCCCTTCTGGTTCCAACCTTTGTAAAATCATTAACACTGGAAGCTTTTAGAGGTACTTTTATTGCTGTTACAAGTTCATCTACTGCCAGAACCGTTCTACCTGGTCCTGTAATAAATTCTGTTATTGGAACTTCCCGGCTGCTTCCGCTTTTCTCCATAACAATTACTGCATCCAAAGCATAGAGAGCACATATGGAGTCCCCTGCAGGAGATGCATTACAAATATTACCTGTTAAAGTAGCATTATTTCGTAAAGCTGGTGCTGCAATTGAGAGCACAGCATCTTTTAGAACAATCGGTGTATCAGGATAATTTGCCACAGTTGTAAGTGTCGCAGTACCTCCTATTATAAGAACACCATTTTCTTTTTTAATATAATTCATCTCTTTTAAATGACCAACAAACATTATGCTATTTGTAAAAAGAGGAAGTGTACCTGTCCAGCTCTGATAACGAACCATTAAATCTGTACCACCAGCCAGAGGTGTTGCACTATATTCTGCTCTAATACTTAAAGCTTCTTCTAAATTTTTGGGTCTGTAGGAATCTACCATAAGTCCTTCCCCCTTTCTGATGCAATCTGAACGCCTTTGACAATTAAGTCATAACCAGTACATCTGCATAAATTGCCCGAAAGAGCTTCTCTAATCTCAGGTTCATCCGGGTTTTTATTGATTGTAAGAAGTGCTTCTGTTGCCATCATCATTCCAGGTGTACAGAATCCACACTGAACTGCACCGGCATCACCAAAAGCATCAATTATAAGTTTTCCTTTTTCTGTTTCTCTTATACCTTCAGGAGTTACAATTTCTGAATCTTCTGCTGCTCCCAGAGGGATCATACAGGAGTTTACAAGTACCCCGTTCATAAGTACTGAACATGCACCACATTCGCCTTCACCGCAGCCCTCTTTTACACCTGTCATTCTGTTGTCTTCCCGTAAGACATCCAGAAGTCGTTTTAGTGGATCAGCTTCTACAGAAACCTCTTTTCCATTTAGAACAAATTTTATCTCTTTCATTATTTCAGAGCCTCCATTATCATTTCCGGTGTTACAGGTATTTCGTAAATACGTTTACCAATTGCATTTTGAACAGCCTCTGCATATGCAGGTGGTGCTGCATCAAAAACAAGTTCTCCTGCTCCTTTAGCTCCTGAAGGACCGTATTTGTAAGGATTATCTATGAATACAGTCTCTACTTTAGGAAAATCAAGGGAAGTTGGAATAGTATAATCAGCCATTGTTTTCTGTGCAAAGGCACCATCTTTCAGTTCACATTTTTCAATCGAAGCATAACCCAGAGCCTGAATTATTCCTCCGGAAGACTGACCCTGCATAATAGTTTCATCTATTGCAACACCAATATCCCAAACAGCCCATACACCATTTGTTTTAACTTCATAAGTTACTGGATTGAGCTCAACCTCTACAACATTTATGCCCCAGCCATAAGAAGGATAGGCATCACCCTGGAGAGTTTCCTGCTCCCAGACAAATTCTTCCGGATGCTTATACTGTTGAGATGCCTCTGCTCCAACACCTTCGTTCCACTTTGCTTTAAGCTTTTTAGCACATTCCTGAACAAGAAAGCCAACAACCATAACTGATCTGGATGCACAGGTAGGTCCTGAATCAGGCACTTCATCAGTATCAGGATTATCATAAACTATATCTCTATAATCCAGTCCAAGTTCCTGTGAAGCAATTTTACGCAGAGTTGTCTGGAGTCCCTGCCCCATTTCAACTACTGAAACATAGAGACCGACTTTATTTTTTTCCAGACGCTCCATTTTTACAAGACCCTTAATAATAGCCTGTTCACCATTACCGGTAAAACCACCACCATGATTAACAAAAGCAATACCAAGACCCTTTACAGGATCATTCGCATATTTTTTTATTTTATTTGAATAGTCTGACATCTCATCTATCTTCGCAAACATCTCTTCCAATTTTACATCATCATGCATTTTTGAATTGGTAATTGTTATGTCATTAGTTTTTATAAAGTGCTTACGCCTGAAATCTGATGAAGATACACCTAATTCTTCTGCAATATGGGTCATATGCATTTCAATGGCAAAAAGCCCCTGAGGTGCACCAAAACCTCGGTATGCATCCGACGGGAAGGTATTTGTTGCTACAGCACGACCAAGAATACGGGCATTTGGAATATTATAAACACCTATTCCATGTATTATAGCCCGTTGAAGAACTATCATTGTAGCAGATTCATAAGCTCCGCCATTTACTAAGGTATCAATATCCATAGCAATTATATTGTTATCTGAATCCAGACCAGTTTTAATTTTTATTTTACTGGGATGACGTTTACAGGTAAAACTTATATCTTCAATTCTGTCATAGATCATTGCTATAGGTTTTTTCACCTTGTTCAGAGCAACAGCCAGTGGTGTGGCAATTGTATCAGGAAAATGTTCCTTACCTCCAAAAGCACCTCCGGTGGTAACCTGTCTTACACGAATATCTCCTACCGGAACGCCGAGGGTACCTGCAACAGATTTACGAATATAAAAAGGGCATTGAGCAGAAGCATAGATTGTAATTTTATCATCTTCCCAGGCGCCAACAAGACCCTGAGTTTCCATATAAAGATGTTCCTGAAAACCAGTCTCATATTCTCCTTCAACTATTTTTACAGCATCTTTAAAGGCATCATCTACAGCACCAACATTTAGCAGATACTCTGCAAAAATATTGTTATCTCCAAAGACAGCACCACCCTTACAGGCAAGGGCGTCATCAAAAGTAAATGAAGGTACAAGGTCTTCATAGATAACTTCAATCTGATTAAGAAGATCCAGAACTTTCTGCTTGTCAGGACCAAGTATAATAGCAATTGTCTCACCAATATACCTTACTTCATCAACTGCAAAAACCCTCCAGTCATCCTTAATCATCTGTATATTGTTTCTACCGGAAGAAGGAATATCCGAGGCATCAACATAGTAATAACCTTCCGGAAAATCCGGTTTTTTGATCTCTACAATTTTTGCCCTTGCACGTTCTGAACGAAGAAACCGGGCATGCTGAAGATTTTCAAATTCATAATCTCCAATATATTTAGCCCAACCTCCTGCTTTTTCTTTTGCATCTATCCTACGAACCGGAATACTGATCTTTGCACCCATCTTTACTCCCTTTATATCATCCTCTTTTATCTTCCATTGGAATCAATAATGATCGCGATAAACCAGTACGGACCAGGCATGCCTGGTCCCTACGATACAATCATTATTAAAATATATTAAATATTCTTCTCTAATGAATATGGCAGCATTGCATAAAATGCTGAACATATTTCTAAATCTGCAACTCTATTAATTTCATTCGGAGCATGGGCCTGATCTTCATCTCCAGGGCCAAAACCAATTGCCGGAATTTTATGTCTACCTGTTGTTGCAACAGCATTTGTTGAAAAGGTCCATTTATCTACCACAGGAGCCTTACCATAAAGAGCTGTATGTGCTTCTACACCAGACTGAACAATTGGGTGATCTTCTGGAATTTTCCATGTTGGGAAATATAATTCCTGACCATAATCTTTATCTCTCCAGCCTCTTTTTGTGTAATCAGGCATAAAAACTTCTATAGAATCTTCACTTTCACCAATAGCTTTTGCCATATAAGTTTTAACCTGACTCATAGCAAGTTCTGCATCTTCACCCCAGGTAAGCCTTCTGTCCAGATACAACATAGCCTGATCCGGAACTGCACACTGGGAAGGACCCTTTACATCAATCTGGGAAACGACAATAGTTCCTTTTCCAAGAAAGTTGTCATCATCCGGTTGAAGATCTTTATTAAGCTGTTCCATAGCAAGAGCAGCCTTTGCAGCTTTATATGCAGCACTTACACCTCTTTCAGGAGCTGAACCATGGGAGGAAACACCCTTAATTTTTGCAACAATTTCCATTCGACCACGATGACCTCTGTAAAGTTCACAACTTGTAGGTTCTGTGGATACAAAAAAGTCCGGTTTAAAGTTTTCTTCTTCTATTAAGTATTTCCAGCACATACCATCACAATCTTCTTCCATAACGGTAAAAGTAAAATAAGCACTAAACTTACCATCATAACCGAGTTCTTTAAGAATACGTCCTGCAGTAATCATTGAGGCAGCACCACCTTTCTGATCGGAAGTACCTCTACCATGAACAAGACCATCTTTAATTAGTCCAGAAAATGGATCAAGATCCCACTGATCAAGATCTCCAACCTCTACTGTATCGATGTGTGCATCAAATGCAATCTCTTTAGGTCCAAAACCAACACGTCCTATAACAGAACCAAGACCGTCGAATCTTACTTCATCAAAGCCAGCTTCTTCACAGAGGCTCTTAATTAGTCTACATACTTCTTCTTCTTTTGAACTGTATGACTTTGCCTGAACCATCTTTGACAAATTGATTGCTGTGTAATCTCTGTACTCTTTGGCTTTAGCCAAAATTTCTTCATTAATTCCCATAT
Organism: Spirochaetaceae bacterium; assembly: GCA_030633365.1. The sequence continues at coordinate 9,552 of DAOVSY010000035.1, forward strand.
GTTTTTCTCCTAAATATTTAATATATATTGGCACAATAAATTGTGCCTAAAAAATAATTACAATTTCCATTTTGGTGCGATAAATCGCATCAATCAGGACGCAATAAATTGCGCCCCTACATATTCAATATTTCGCCCGTACGGGCGAATAATTATTCGCCCCTACGGTTTGATTTTATCCATTCTATCCCAGACACCCTGGGCTGATACTGCTGCTTTTGCATATATCTCACGCACATCGAATGGGAACTCTCTATTCTCCATTACAACATTTCCATTAACAATTACTGTTTCAACATCTCCGCTTGTCATGCCAAACACCATATGGCCGCCAATATTATCAGCAACAAGAGGTGATGGACTTAGATAATCAGCTACAACAATGTCTGCTTTATAACCGGAAGCCAGCTGACCGAAGTTTGCTCCAAAATTCCTTTTTAATAGTTCATTACCATTAGAGAGAAATCCAAGATAATCTCCAGGCCATAGAGGGCCACCATCATCTTTATGTTTAAAGTAAGCCACTTTAATTTCTTCGAACATATTGGGGCCAATTCCATCTGTACCAAGGGCAAGATTTTTATAATCTCCCAGTCTGCTGTTATAACCAACATGATTGTTCATGTTTGATCTTGAATTATGAACCAGAAAACCATTTCTCTCATTTAAAATATCTATCTCTTCTGTACCAAGATATATACCATGAACAAGAATTGCTTTATCATTTAACATACCAAGATTATCAAGTCGTTTAACAATATCCTGACCATATACAAGATGGCTCTGGGAAACATCATATCTGTCTTCTGCAACATGCAGGTGAAGGCCCTTTCCTGTGGATTTAATTGCATCAGCCATCATTTCAAGACCATCATCATTTATAGTACAAGGGGCATGTCCACCAATATGGGATTCAAAGATATATGGTTTTGAAGAATCTTTTTTATCTGCATCAATTTCTTTTGCAAAACGGATGTTCTCTTCAACACCTTCTTTCATTTGATCTGCACCATTTCGATCTGTTACTTCATAACATGTCATTCCACGGAGACCAACTTCTTCCATTGACCTTCTGATCGTTGAAAGAGATCCTGTAATATAATTTGGACTGGCATGATGATCTATTACAGAAGTAGTACCAGCTTTAATAGCATCTATGGAACTGATTATTCCGGAATAATAAGTGGATTCTTCGTCCAGAGCTCTATCCATTCTCCACCATAGATTTTTTAAAGTGGAAACAAAGTCAGGTGTGGGACCAATCTCTGCCATTACTCCTCTGGAAAGACCAGAGTAGTAATGGTGGTGGGAACAAGTTAAACCAGGATAAGTAAGCTTATCTGTACCGTCAATTACCTTATCTGCTTTATACTTTGAAGCTACACCGGGACCAACATCAATAATATCTGTCCCATCTATTACAACATCAACATTATCCCACACTTTTGGAGGATTGAACTGCATTGCTTTTGTATTTTTTATTACTATCATCTCTTACTCCTCCACCGGGCCTAATAAATAGCCATAATTATTATATATAGTTTTTACAACCCTTTTTACTTCCGGATAATCAGCATGTGTTGGCTCGTTACCAGACAGAATACCATCATTATTTATTGTAAGATCAAAAAGTTTTTCCCCTAATCTTAATTTAACAGCAGATCCATCTACATAAAAACCGTTATTCTCACTGTTTTCAAAGTCTCCCGGAAGACTGAATACTGTAAACTTATCTTTATAAGGAAGGCCATTATATGGACAGAATGTCCCGCAATTACCACACTCATTACAATAAGCATCAACATGAATAATCTGATAATCATCTGTAAATCCTTCAAACTCAAGTGCCAGGTTTGCTCTGTTTGGACATACATCCACACACTTGTTACAGATAAAATTACATTCCAGACATCTTGCTGCTTCTTTTTCAGCAAATTCCACTGTATCGTAATCGACTTTTTTGTTTAGAGGATTCTGAAGTGTTCCCCTCTTTGCAAGAAGTTCTGATTTACTGTTTAAATCTTTTAGAAATGAGAATGAAGCCTTTCTGGACCAGTCAGAGTCATTATTTTTACAAATGGCATCTGCAGCCCTTCTTCCTTCCTGGATACACTGAACTATAGTAGAGGGTCCTGTTCGTCCATCACCAATTAAGTATACTCCATCTTCTTTAAGTTTAAGATTATCATCAGTATCAAACCAGCCTTTGCTGTTAGGTTCGACACCGGCGCTTTTAAGAAGATCAGCATCCACGACTTCACCAATTGAAGGGATAAGAGTATCTACATGGATTGTTTCTGTCTTATCTGTAGGTACCGGTCTTCTTCTACCACTTGCATCAGGTTCACCAAGTTCCATTACACGAAGAGTTAAGGTTCCATCTGCATCAAACTTCTCAGGGTTTCTTAACCACTGGAATGGAATACCATCTTCAAGGGCATCTTCATATTCTTCAAGACTTGCAGGCATCTGATCCTGAGCTCTTCTGTATACAATTCTGACACTTTCAACACCTTCTACCCTCTTGGCAGACCGTACAGCATCCATGGCAGTATCACCGGCTCCAACTACTACAACATGTTTTCCCAATTTAATTGCATTCGGATCTTTGTTAAAACTCTGAAGGAAATCAAAAGATGGAATAATATTTGTATTATCACCATCTATAGGGAAGGCTCTTACACCTTCTGCACCAATTGCCAGACAAACAGTATCAAATCCATCAGCTTTTAGATCTTTAATACTAAAATCAGGATCTACACCATAAACAAACTTAACTCCATGTGCTTCAATAAAATCTATATCACTTAATATTGCTTCTCTTGTTATTCGAAACTGAGGGATGACATGATCAACAACACCACCGGCAGAATCATGTTTATCAAAAACTGTTACATTAAAACCTTCACGGCTTAGAAAGTAAGCAGCTGAAAGACCAGCAGGACCGGCACCAACTACTGCAATTTTTTTATTTTTGTCTATTCCGGGAACTTGCCATTTTTTCTTGTAATCATCAAAACCATTGAGAATAGCTATTTTCTTAATTTCTCTGATCTCAACTGTTCCTTCATAATCCAGACGGGTACAGCTGTACTGACACTGGTGAGAACATATATGACCAGTAATAGAAGGAAGGGCATTTTTTTCGTAGATAAGCTCAACTGCTTCTGCATATCTTTTCTGACCCACAAGTTTAATATATTCAGGAATATCCTGGCCAATAGGACATGCAACCGTACATGGAGCAACATAACAGTCAAAAATTGGAAGATCTTCGTCTACAGAAGCTTTATCGGATCCCCGCCAGTCTTTTTTTGTATAATGCATCTTAAGTGCATCTGCTGCTAAAGCTTCGAGCTTTTCTACATCAATTTTATCCATATTCCATGCAGATGATTTTTCCAGGAGATCAGTCATATCCTTAAGTCTGTTGTATCCACCAGGCTGAAGAAGATCAGTTGCAAGAGTAATAGGTCTGATACCTGTTGCAAAAATATCTTCCACATTAAATTTTGATGCTCCACCGGAATATGAGATAGGAAGTTCACCTTTAAACTTTCTGGATATTTTTGCTGCAAGATTTATTGATAGAGGAAACAACGCTCTTCCGGACATATACATTTCGTCCCCTGGAAGAACTCCCTTATTATTTACAGATCCAAGAGTGTTTGTTAATTTTACACCAAACTGAAGATTTTCTTTTTTTGATGTTGCAATAAGACGTTCCAGCATGCCCTCTGCATCTACATACTGCAGATCATGAGAAAAAGCTTCTCTGGAAAGCCCAACATAGTCAAATCCTAAACCATCAAGAATTTCTCTGACAGTATCGAAACCTAGTAAAGTAGGATTAAGTTTTACAAATGTATTTAGTTTTTTCTCTGTTAACATATACATACAGATATCTTCAATCTCTTTAGGAGGACATCCATGCATAGTGGACAGTGTAAGCTGATTACAAAGCTGAGCAGGTACCTTTCCAGGTATACTCTTTAGAGAAGCTACCCTACCTTCAAGATCAGTTCCTTTAAGAAAATTATCATCTTCTATAATACTCTGCAGTTCTTTTGCATATACACTGAATTTTTCATTTGATGAAGAATCCATCATATCATTGATAAATGCCTGAACTCTTTCATTTTTTATACCGGCAAGATCGTATCCAACACTCATATTATAAATAAAAGAACGTTCCTTACTATTATTAAGATCAAAGAGTTCTTCCATTAAATAAAGGATAAACCAGGCTTTAAGATATTCGTCATATGCCTTTGTAAGTGTAAACTCTGTAGACCATTCTGTATTAAAACATTCATCTTCAGCATCTATACATGGCTTGGGAACTTCAAGAGTATCAAGTATCTGTACAGTTTTAAGTTCAA
>DAOVSY010000147.1 GCA_030633365.1 Spirochaetaceae bacterium
TAATTATTTAAAGTCTGTTGGAACTGATCTTACAGGATATAATATTCTACTTGATAAAGGATTGTATATTTATTCTGATGATCTGTCCAGAAAACTTTTTAATCGGATTTATTCTCTTCAAAAGGATGAGTCTTTTTATATTGCTTCAGCTGTATTGTCACACTTTGAAACTTTTGCAGATTTTGAGCAGGAAGAGGATTTTTTTAAACTAGTTTCTTTTCATGAAAAAAAATTGGATAACAAAGATAATATTGTAAGCGTAATATCTAAAGCAAAAGGAATGGAAAAATATCTTGAATATCTAACACCATTAGTTAATAACGATAAACATGGTCTTATTTTTTATTATGGGAAAAATATTTCAGGAAACTCAATATTAAGTTTTTGTATTGCAGAATTACTGCAGGGTAAAGACACTGATATCCCATGGCTCTATATAAAACCTGACAAAAGCAGAATATCCCTTAATAGATCTTTGATTAAATCGATGGACAGTCAATTTCTACTGAAGATTCCTTCATATTTAGATGAACCCGAACTATCTGTCTGGAATCAAAAATCCCATTTTATTATGAACTCTAATAGTATTATATATGATGAAGATGCTTTAATTCTCTTTCGTATATACTTAAAAGCATATTCCCGCAGAATGACAGAATTACTTATGCCAGCTATGGTTTTTATACTTGATTCACATGATTTTAATGATTTGACCTTAAAGTATATTGCTACAGTTTTGGAAGATCTCTATCTTGATATGGATCTCATAACAGTAATGTTTTCTGAAGATGAGGATATGCCTGCGTCCTTTTATGGATTCCAGGGAAAAAAAGTTGAGCTGGATACCTGGAATCTTAATGACGAAGGTTCTTTATCAGCAGATTCACCAGTTTCTTTTTATCATTCAAAATTGCTTCAGAAAATGGAAGATGGATTATTAAACGGATCTGATGCTACCAATCGTATTGTTACACAGATTTGTCATAATTCTAAAAGATTCCTGATAATATACACTTTGTTTTATGATCTTTGTGGAAAGGATGAAATTATATCATATTTATCTGTAGATCAATCAGATAAATATAAAAATGAAAACTTATATAATGAATTGGTTTCAAGAGGGTTTATATATCCAGGTAGTAATGCTTTTCCAATATTCCCTAATATAAAAAAAATATTAGCATATGAATTTAGTTCTGAAGACGAAGTAATTGTAGATAAAATTATTAATGCTGTAATTACCAGATCAATGTTTCATGAGATTATAATATATGAAAAAATTGCTAATATTTATGGGCTTATTGGAAACTATTTAAAAGAAGCTAACTTTTTATTTAATGTTATAAATCTCTTAATTATAACAGGGAAAACTATAACTGTTGGAGAATATTTTGAAAGAGTGGCAATTTTACTTCGCAGGGATATATTGGGGAAAAATAAAATTGAATTAAGACAAAATATTTATTTTCTTAAGGTAGCCCTTTTTGAAAATAAAGATGATTTTGCATCTGATGTATATGCACGTCTTTGCAAGGTTGAATGTGATGATGTTCTTCTAAATTCTGAAAGATTAATTGTTTGTTCTGAATATTTATTTGCTTTGTATAAATATAAAAAAAGCCTTAATATAGCCAAACTTGCTTTAATAGATATACAGGATTCTGAAGATTCTTACTTAAAAACACTGGTAAATTTAAACTTAGCCAGAATATTAATGGGTTTGAAAAGAATAGATGAATCTATGGATTATTTTAAAATTGCAAAGGAAACCGTAAACAGGGAGAGGGATTTATATTCTCTCCTGGAAATTAACAGTCACGAAGCAGTAGTTAATTTTATTTATGGAAATTTTTCAGAAAGTTTGAGACTTGTAAATGATGCATTAATAATTTGCCATCAAACGGGTAGAAGGGATTGGGAATTATTTCTAATATTTTTAAATGGAAGAATTTTATTTGAATTAGGAAATTATTCAGATGCAGTTATCCAGTTTTCCGAAGGTCTTAGACAATGTGATATTTATATGGATTCGAGTAAGAAGAGTCTTTTTAACATATGGCTGGGAAGATCTTATATATATTTAAAAGAAATACGATATGGTTTGAAAATACTAAATGATTACGATAATTTCTCTGAGGCTTTGTATTTTTCTGCAGAAGGGCTCTTCTTCAAGAAAGAATACAATAATGCATATGATAAAATTGAACAGGCTTATATACTTGAAAGAGATAGAAACAGATATTTTTGTTCTTCAAATATAATTTCATGGGAAAGTGGTTATGATTTTATTGAAGACAGAAGTTTGGTTGTAGAAGGTGGCTATGGTGTACTTTTTCAACTAATACGTGCTTTTCGGGCATTTATTATGTCCAAAACTAAAGACAGTATGGAAGGAACACAAGAATTAGCAAAACTGACCAGAGAAGAACGCCTATCTGAAATAGATCTTAATAATGGGTTTTATTATTATCTTCATTCTTTAACGTTACCGGAGCACACAGGTGCAGAGGCTGTAGATAGGCTTACATTATTAAGTAAAGCATTAAGACATATTCAAAAGACTGCCAGTTATATTGATAATCCAAAACACAGGCAGATGTACCTAAGTATGAATTATTGGAATTCCGGACTCATGAAAGAAGGTAGAGAACATAAACTTATATAATTATTCCTTGACACAGATTCTTCCCATTGGTATATTACCCTTGGTTTAATAATGGTGGCGTAGCTCAGTTGGTAGAGCAATCGGCTCATATCCGGTTTGTCAGGGGTTCAAGTCCCTTCGCCACTACTTTTATTTAAAAAAATTAGTACGGTCATATAATGTAAATTTCTAATTTAGTCATGGGGTTACAATGGATAATACCGTAAAAGATCTCCAATATTGGAAGTTTTCTGCATATGGGTTTCTAAAGAACCTAAGATTTTTTGATCCTTTTATTATACTTTTTTTTTTAGAATCAGGTTTAAAATATCTTGAAATTGGGATACTCATTTCTTTTAGAGAAATTATAATAAATATTCTTGAGATACCTTCCGGAGTATTGGCAGATGCTTTTGGCAGAAGGAAAAGCATGATAGTTTCTTTTTCTGCCTATATAGTTTCTTTTATAATCTTCTTTCTGTCCAAATATTTTTATACACATCTTCTGGCTATGTTGTTTTTTGCTGTTGGAGAAGCATTTCGTAGTGGTACGCATAAGGCATTGATCCTTGAGTATTTAAAACAAAAAAAAATACTGGATTTAAAAGTTCATTATTATGGTCATACCCGGAGCTGGTCTCAAATGGGATCTGCCGTTTCTGCTGTCCTCGCTGGATTGATTGTTTTTTTTAGTACCGGTTACAGGTTTGTTTTTCTTTTTTCAATAATACCGTATATTCTTGGACTATTTTTAATCTGGAGTTATCCTTCAGAATTGGATTATTCAGATAATAATGAGCAAAAGGATAAAGATGAAGATATTCCTTACAAAAAAAGGATTAAGAATACTCTTAGGGATATAGTGATAATGGTAAAAGGAACTACCTCAAGAAGAGTTCTTATAAATACCAGCCTTTATGATGCTGTTTTTAAGTCAATTAAAGATTACCTTCAGCCTGTTTTACTTGCTTTGGTTATTGGTATGCAGGTTTTATCTGATTTTAGTGAAGATGAGAAAATATCAATTCTTTCTGCAGCTGTCTATTTTGTTCTTTATTTTATAACTTCATATGCATCAAAACATTCTGGAAATTTTGCTAATCAATTTAAAAACAACGAAAGCAGTCTTAATTTTTCCTTTATATTAGGAATTATTTTTATTTTAATAATTGGAATTTTTATGTATATAGGGTTAAATATTTTTTCTGTAGTATTTTTTATAATATTTTATATTTTATAAAATATTCGAAAACCAGTTGCTGTTGGTGTATTGAGTTCTCAAATTCCGGCTTCTGCAATGGCCTCTGGATTATCAGTTGAATCACAGTTTAAAACTGCTCTTGTTGCTGTTTTTGCACCTTTACTTGGGTTTTTTATGGATCGGTTTGGTTTTGGATCCACCTTTATAATTCTTGCAGCTTTTCTTGGATTATTATATCCTTTTATAATGCTGAGAAAATATAATATGCATCCTAAGGAGTAGTAATGATTTTATTTTTTATTAAGAAAGTATTTTTTGATACCTGGGATAATCTTATTACAATAGTACTTTTTAATATTGGTTTTTCCATTATTATTGCAGGTTCTTCGTATATAGCATTTTTATTTGAACCAGCAGGAATCGGATATTTTTCTACAGTTATTATTGCTGTTTTTATTTTTAATTTATATGGAGCATCTGTTTCAGCTTATATGAATGAACTTATAAGGGATAACAGACCCGAGTTAAAACAATTTCCAACATTTTTTAAAAAATACTGGAAATCTGCAGCAGCCATATCAGGTGTCAGCATTTTCCAGATTGCCGCATTAATAATAGGTTTTCCTTTTTACTTTTCTATTGGTGGATTACCTGGTCTTGTAGGTCTTGTTACAATCTTCTGGATTTCTGTTTTGTGGTGGGTTGCGGTTCAGTATTTTTTACCAGTTGCTTCTCAGCTGGAAACAAGCATAAAAAAACAATTTAAAAAATCGTTTATATTATTACTGGATAATACTTTTTTTTCTATTTTTCTTGGATTATATACTGTTGTAATATTGGGGCTTTCTTTTTTTACAGCACTTTTAATTCCAGGTATTACAGTTATTCTTCTTGCTCATCAAGTTGCTTTAAAATTACGCTTATATAAATATGATTACCTTGAGGAAAACAGTGAGGCCAGCAGGAAAAATATTCCCTGGGAAGAATTATTATTTGAAGAAAAAGAAAGGATTGGTACCAGAACTATAAAGGGGATGATCTTCCCATGGAAAGAATAAGTGAAAGAAGCATATAAGCCTTCCTAGTCTATTTCACCCAGCAGCATTTTTAAATCTCTAATTTGGGTTACCAGTTTTCTTCTGTCCAGGTTCTGGAATTTCTTTGGTATCATTGCCCTGCTTGTACATTCCAGCACAGCAACAAGGTTTTGCAGTTCTATTTCATGGGGATATGAAGGGGGGATAAAGTCTCTCATTGTGTCTTCAAGATCCTGTTTTGTAACTATCACATGGTTATTCATAGTTGCATTGAACTTAGCCCTAATTAGTATTGCTTCCAAATCTGCTCCGGAAGAATTAAAGTGATGTTTTTTAAGAAGATCAGAAATAGGAAATTTTTGTATTTTAAGCTTTAATTTACGTATTAAAGTTTGATAAAGATCTTCTTTTTGTTCTGCAGTTTCCGGGTAGAACAATGCAAGATGTTCTTCTGCTCTTCCCTGACGTTTAAGGTCAATTGGAATTAAATCCGGTCTGCTGGAAAGTAGAAACCACAATATTTTTCCACGATATTCTGTGTTTCCCATAAAAGATGCTATTTGTGCAAAAATTCTGTTACTTGTTCCTGCATCTCCTTCCTGGTTTCTATCACCAAGAAATGCATCCGCTTCATCGATCATTACACCTACAGGAGCCATGGCTTTGAGAATATTTAAGGACTTTTCCAGATTGGATTCTGATACTCCATTCCATTTTGAACGGAGGTTTAAAAATCTGACCATAGGAATGCCTATATCTTCTGCAAATGCAGTAACCATAAATGATTTTCCTGTACCAATAGGTCCGGAAATTAGATAACCCATAGGAAGTACATCCAATCTTCCCTGCTTTATAGCTTTGACTGCACTGTAAAAACGTGATTTTACAAAATCGTGGCCTGATACAAAAGATAGATTATGATTTGTTTCTACAAACTCCAGTAATCCGGCAGCTTCATTTTCTATAATTTCTTTCTTTTTTTTCTTTAGATATTCCATGGTTACGGGTTTATCTTCCTGAAAAGATTCAGCAGCTATTTGATTTAGGTTCATAAGATTTAAGCCGCTGGTCAGCTTAGCCATTTTTCCCGAAGTAAGATGGTGCTCAAGTATAAGTTCTTCCTTTCTTTCCAAAAACTCAAGAAAGCTCTTTCTAATATTTTCATCCGGTATAGGTATACCAACCTTTACAGTACTTGGAGATCTAACAAGATTGATATTCAAGTCACTGAGGTTTTCTGTTAAAAGGATTATAGAAACATCACCCTGGGTAAAAATGGGGTCATGAGACCATCTGTTTAACGTTACAAGGCAGTATCTGTCTTCTTCAGTCATACTTGTCAGATCTGTATTCGGAATAAGAGTTTCCGAATAGTCAATTAGAAGTACAATTCTTAAATTATTGGGGATATTCATAAGAAAGTATTTTTCCAGAAGATCAAAGGCTTTGTATGGATCCTTTGCCAGAAATTCTTCCAGTTTCATGTGGGGAAATGCTTTCTTCATGGCAGACAGATATTTTTCCTGCATTTCCGGGGTACAAAAATTTATTCCCGAAGACCTGTCATAGTAGACAATTATATCCTGATTACCAAAAAGAACTTCAGATATAAATTCCTGAATTCTTACAAAAATAAACTCTCCCTCGTACATTTTATTGGGAAGAAAATCTCTGATATTTCCGTGTACAAGATAAAGATTGGTTGTTTTGGAACAATATTTATATGATAGATCCTGGGCCCAGGCTGGCAGTACCCTTATAAATTCAAGGTTTTTAAGAATAAGCTGTTCGGACATTACCCCTCCCACAAGGTCGTTTCAACAAGGACACATGGCCGAGCAGTGAGCTTGCGAACGACCAGGCTAAAGTATACGATCAAATGGAATAGAGGTCAATTGATGGGATGGTTTTGGATTTTTTTGGACGTTCCCCTGCATAAGGGCGAACACAAGGTTCGCCCTTACACAGGGTCAGGCCATTCCGGGGTTCCGTCCCTTCGGGACCGCCTGCGGCGCCCTGCAAGTCCTTAACGCGTTGGGTAAGAATTATGTTTTTGAAAGAGGAGCGAATAAACAATTTTTTTTAAAGTTAGTTTCTTTGGAAAAGATTGTGGATTATGAATAAAATTCAGGTATAGAGATATATATCATAATGAGTTATAATTCCCTGGAGGGTTTAATTATGCAGAGTGTGCTGTTTGAAGATAAATATAGAATTGCTGTTAATGAAAGCCAGACCATTTTTAACGAAGATGTAAAAAAGGGTTCGGCTATTTTGTTTTATCTGGAAGAGAAAATGACATTGGGACAGGCAGCCGAATTAGCAGAGATGAATCATTATGATTTTATGATCTACCTTGGTAAATGGGGAATCCCTGTTATTAA
>DAOVSY010000083.1 GCA_030633365.1 Spirochaetaceae bacterium
AAACTGTAATAACTGCTACAGCAATTCCGATGATTAAAATTAGGACTATAATTAGGGGCATATACTTCTCCTTTTATCAGATTAATGAGAAAATTGGATACTGTCAAACCTTTGGGGGGTAAAATATCAAGCTTAAATCAAGTTTATTTATAATAATTTATATTTTTATAGCTTTATTTTCATTTTGTGAGGAAGATAAAAATGCCCTTACTTCCGGATTAGAATTATTTATGACTAATAATCCGAAATCTGCTGTATCCTGGTTTGAGCTGGCTTTAAAGGAAAATCCAGGTGATGGGAATATATATAATTATCTCGGTATTTCATATGAACAACTAGGTGAAAATGGAAAAGCAATCGAGACATACCAACGAGGGCTTAAATATGCCGGAAGCTTAAAATCATCATTTCTTACAAATATTGCAAATAATTATGTACTACAGAAAAATTTTGATACAGCAATCAATTTTTATACCCAGGCAATAGATCTTGATAATAATGGAAATGCTTTACGAAACAGAGCAGGTGAATATCTAAGAAAAAAATCATATGATGATGCCCTGAATGATTATAAATTGTATTTAACAATCGATCAGGAACCTTATCAGGAAACAGAAATTAGAAGAGTAATTAGTTTACTTGAATTAAAATTAGATGAGTTTGCACGTCTTCAACTGGAAGAAGAACGTAAACGATTAGAGGAAGAAGCAAGACAAAGAGAACTTTTAAGTCAGGTTTTAAATTCGCTAAGTTCTGCTGGTGAGGATACTACAAATCTATCTGCCGGATCTGAAACTGTAGAAGATTATGAAACTGATTTTGATATCGTAGATTAGGCTAAAGAGGATTATATGGATAGAACAAAAATAATTATTATAGGAATAATAATACTGGTGATAATTTTGCTTATATTTGGTGGAATTTTCTTAAAAGGAAAACTTTCTTCGGTCGATGATAATTCAAAATCTGAAAATACGCTTCGTCTTGCCAGAGAGTATTTTACAAGTGAAGAATTTGATATGGCTCTGAATTTAATTAATTCATTATTAATTGATAATGCAGACAATACTGATGCCAGAGATCTTAGGGATGAGATAATTAAAAAGAAAAAGGAATTGGAAGCTTCTGATAAGTTGCTGGATGAGCAGCGTAATGAAGATGCTTTAAAAGCTCAGGATGATTTGGCTCAAAGCCTCTTGAATCTGGGTAGTTCTATAGACGATTCTTCTTCTCAAACCAGTTCTATTTCGCAATCAGATGAAAAAGAAAGAAAAGCTGCAGAGCTTAAACTTCTTGAAGAGCAGCGTATTGAAGCTGAGAAAAGAAGGAAAGAGGAAGAGGACCGTCTTGCTGCATTAAGCAAGGCAGATAGGGAAAAAGCTGATAAAGTTCAAGAACTGATTAAATCAGGTAGAGAGAAAATGGGACTTGATCAACATGCACAGGCCAGAGGCTATTTTGATGAAGCCCTTGATCTTGATCCGGAATCTGCAGTTGCATATGCTGAAACCGGAGAATCTTTCTTTCAGGAAGATGAAAATAGTCAACCCAATATAAATAAAGCTGTAGAATATGCAAACAAGGCTATTGAAAAGGATAAGAACTTATGGATTCCTTATGAAACCCTTGGTAAAGTGTATGCAAAACAGAATCAGTGGGATAGTGCCGTCGATTCTTATCGTACTGCAGCTCGTTTAAATCCAGAAAAAGCAGAACTGCTTTTTGAACTGGGCAAGGCTCAATACAGAACAAGGAATTATGATGGAGCAAGGCAGTCTTTTGAAGCCTGTATTCATATAGAACCTAAACATGAAAAGGCATACATGAATTTAGGATTTACTCAGCGGCGTCTTGGAAGTTCTACTTCTGCTTTTAAAGCTTTTGAGAATGTGTCTGCAATAAATCCTCAAAATGCAATAGCTTTTTATCAGATGGGTGAATTGAAAAAAATCTCCGGGGATAAAAACAGTGCATTAAATTATTATAAAGAGGCAGTCAGACTGGATCCTTCAAAGTCAATTTATCATGGATCTATGGCTGTAGTTTTATACGACTTAAAAAAATATCAGGAAGCAGAAAAATCTTATGAAAAGGCTTTGGAGCTGGATAGTACAAATGCAGTTACTAATAATAATATGGCTTTAACAAAGCTCCATTTGGATAAAGCATCAGATGCTCTTGTTTATGCAGCAGCTGCTGTTCAGTTAAAACCGGAATCTGCAGAATATTTATATACTTTGGGAAATGCAAGTGAAGAAACTGGAAATATTGATAGTGCAATTCAGGCCTACACAGCAGCATTATCAAGAAAATCAAATTACATTCTTCCATTAATTAATCTGGGTAAAATTTATGATGAAAAAGGATCATATGTTATTGCCCTGGAATATCTTCTTAAAGCATATCAGATTGATTCAGGTTCTTTGGAGGTAAATAACAATCTTGGAAATGTTTATCTTCATTCAGAGCTGTACACAGATAGTATCAGTCATTATAAAAAAGCAATTCTAAAAAAACCAAATGCAACTCTTATGAGATATAATCTGGCACTTGCATACATAGAAATAGATGAAAAAGATTCTGCTGTTTTAACTCTAAATCAACTTATTAAGATTGATCCTTCTTTCTGGGATGCATATTACACTCTTGGTAAATTGATGTATTCAGGCAATGATATTGAGAATGCCAAAACAATTTTTAAAGCTCTTCTTGATAAAAATCCTGATTATGATAAAAGGTCTGAAATAGAAAACTTACTTTAAGAAAGATATTAGGCTAAAGACTTTTAGACTGTCAGGGAAGTAAAGGTATCGTCATACTGCCCTATTAGCCTACGCCTGGAAGCTTTCCTTCTTATGTTCGGCCTACAAATTGAAATAGTTCTTCCCGGGAGACCTGAAACCAAACAGGTCTTCCGTGAGGACATCTGGCATTTTTCAAATTAAGTGTTTTTTGAATAAGCTCCATGGCAGTTGTATTATCAATAATATCACCGTCTTTTATTGCCGACTTACATGCCATATCAGCATAGAGTTCTGTTTCTAAATCTGAAATTGTTCCTTTTTGTGATTGTATAAAATTAATTACTATATCTTCTTTTCCTGCACATATGGCTGGTAGTTCTATAAGCTGCCATTTGTTATTTCCCAGTGATTCGAAAGTAAATCCAAGAGATTTATAATTAGTAAGATCTTTGTTAAATATTTTTTCTTTACTGTTTTCCAAATCAAATATAAAAGGTATAAGAAGTTCCTGAGTAGTTTCTTTTTTTTCTTTCAAATCATTGAAAATAATTTTTTCGTGTGCTGCATGCTGGTCAATAAAATAAAAAATATCATCAATTGCTGTTAATAAAAAAAGATTAAACAGTTGTCCCATATAGATAATTTTATGTTCTGATTTTGTTGTATTATTAAGGGATATTTGTCCATTTTCTTTTATTTTATCTACTGGAAAATAAGGCCTGTTAGAGTGACTGTTAGGTATCTGAGAATTATTTGGTTTTCCTGTATTTTCTGATGGAACTGTATACACACTATTTCTTTCTTTGAGCAATTCAGTAAATCCTGTAAAATCTCTGGAAGGCATATTATCTATAGAGCTTATAGTGTAGTTATATTCAAATGTAGATAAAAAAGATTTTATAGTATCAACTACAGATCGATGAATCTCCTGAAGATTTCTAAATCTAACTTCTTTTTTTGCAGGATGTATATTGAAATCAATTAAAGATGGATCTACCTTTAAAAAAAGAAAAATGACAGGGTATTTCCCTCCAGGAAGAAATTCAGAATATCCATATTCTGCTGCCTGTACAAATGCAAATTCATTAATTCTTCTATTATTAAGAAAAATTTGAATATACCGTCTGTCTCCCCTATGTAAAGCAGGATCACCTGCTATTATTTTTATGGTGTAATCTTTATGATCCGATGAAATTTCATGAAGGAGCTTCTTGTTGAAGACACCGGGATATGCTGCCAATATTCTTTCTTTTAATGTAGAACCTGGAAGAAATATTTTTAATTTTTTATCGTTAAAATATTTAAATGAAATTTCAGGGAAAGGGATCGCTTTTTCCAGAAAAGTTTTTTTACAGGCTGTTGCTTCTGCAGAAGATCTTTTTAGAAACTTTTTTCTGGCTGGTATAGAATAAAAAAGATCAGAAACATCAATTATTGTACCACCAGAGCCTCCTGATTCAGTAAATGTAATGATCTTGCTGCTATGAACAATTATTTTATTAGGAAGTTGCTTATCAATTTTACTGGTTATTTCAAGTTTTGAGCATGCAGCAATACTTGAAAGGGCTTCTCCTCTAAACCCAAGAGTTTCTAATTGGTCAAGATCTTCCAGTGTATTAATTTTACTTGTAGAATAGGGGAGGTAACAGATTTCAAGATCTTCACGGCTCATACCAAGACCGTTATCTACTACTCTAATACTGTCAATTCCACCGCCTTCAATGTATAAGTCAATATTTGTTGATCCTGCATCGATTGAATTATCAAGAAGCTCTCTTACAATAGAAAACGGCCGGTCAATAACTTCACCGGCCGCTATACGTAATGCAACAGAATCCGGTAGAAGTTTAATTCTACCGGATTTATTTTTTATAATCATAAAAACAGCTTACTAAAAACCAATCCTTGTTTCAATGGTAATTACAGGAACAATATCAGGATATCCATTACTCTGATATACAATTGCACCGTTACTATCGGTTCTTACACTTGTAGATACTATAGCGGCAAGAGCTAAAGTTGGAGCTAAAGGATAAACAATTTCTCCTGTAAAAGTAGTGTTTGCATCAAATAAAGTAAGATCATCTTCAGATGAAGTATCGAGTAAAGTTGGTATAAACTTTGTCCTGTGATAGGCAAGAGATCCATAAATATCCAGAACAGGTATTGTCCCAGGCATTATGGCAACTTCAAAAAGGAATTCATCTTCTTCAGAAGGGCCGCTGGCATCCCATGGCCACATATATCCAATAGTTGTATGTATTTTATCGAATAAACTAAAACTACCTTCTCCATAAATTCCCATAACAGGATCTTCATTTGTTGGAGAATCAAGATATTCGCTTATATCTTCAATATATTTACCCCTCATACGCTCATAGGAGGTATTAAAAAATGATGGTTTAAAAACACCATCAAAGTAGCGATATTCCAGTCTGTAATCAATAAAAAGAATATTTCCAAATAGACCAGCATTCCAGCCATAGTTTCTAAAATTACTAAATGAAAAATCTACAGCAGAATCATCATACATCATTGTATACTGCATTTCTCCATTCATATAGGGAAGCATTCCTGCTATATCTGCAAAAAATATAAAAGAAAGAATATCATTTTCCATTAAAGGAAAATCCAGATCAGCTGCAGCTGTAAGAAAAATTGTATCTGAGTAGTAAGGTATTGAAGTGATTGGATTTATATATTCATCAGGATTTATGTCAACTGCACCGGAAAAACCGAATGCAAGTTTTCCAATAGGTCTAAAATAAAGTCTGGTACCAAAGATTTCAGGATCTGCAAGATCATTTACTACAGTTTCAAACCCAAAACCACCATTGTCTACACCCAGGTTTAATCCAACCCTTCGTATAGAAGGAAAATCTGCATCATTGGCAAAATCTTTCATTAATATACCATGACCCAGGGTCATGTTACTCAAATTACCAACTTTAAAGAAAAATGGATCTCTTTGTTCTCCCCATTCTATATATCGTATTTTAAGGAAAAGGTCTGACAATATGTCCATAGCTATATCTTCAATTTCATCCTGATCTGCTCCGAATGACCACTCATTATTTCCTTCAGGATGATACCAGTCATCAGGATCGAAAAGATCTGTTTGATATACAACAGGCAGATAAAGTGAAAGTTTAAGTTTACCAATATTAAAAGTAGGCTGAATAATAGCTTTTGAATAAGTTTCACCATCAATGGTAACAGTACCAATCTCAAGACCAAGTATATTACTTATAGCTGACATCAAAGCAGATTCTGCTATTTCTTCTTCAGAAAGTTCTTTTGCTTCTTCTTTTGCTGTATCTTCGGAATCTGTTGTTTTCTCTTCTGTTTCTTCTTTTTTCTCTTCTTCCTCTACAACTTTCTTAGGTGTACCGTGACCCGGAACAACAGCAGGATCCAGTTGTTCAAAAAGGACATCTTTAACCAAATCATTCATCTGTTCTGCACTTGCTGCCATGGCCTGGAAAACTTCTGCAAAAGCATCACCTACCATTCCTGAACCAAGTTGAATTTTTTGATTTGTTAAACTATTTGTATAGTCAATTAAACCATCAATTACAAAAGCTTTTTCTACACTTCCTGGTATAGAAACTACACCAAAGTCAGTTCCTCTTACTCCACAAACAGCAGATTGAGTCTTAATCTGATATCTTTCACCAAATCCGGCTCTTGCAGCAATTGCATGTATTTTTCCGGATATCAAATTAAAATCATTTGAGCCTTCTTCAGACTTTTGAAGACTTTCTATTGTAAAAACAGTAAATGGGGAGAGTTTGATTATTGAGCCATTAGGATCAAGTCTAAGTTCCGCTCCTGTTCTTTCTGTACGTATGGTATCTCCTTCCTGTAAATCCATTCCATAGTAAATGTCTACAAGGGCAACACCATCTGCACCTGTAATTTCAAGTTCAAGATCATCGTCATAATATTCCAGTATTGCTACAGGTGTCCCGTACTGGGCAAACAAACTGAAGGATACTGCTGTAAGCATCAACAAAATTAATATTTTTTTCATTATTAAGCCTCCTAATATAAACTAATCGAAGTGGATAATTTGGATGTAGTATCCCAGCTTCCATCTTCGGGAACATATCGCAGATTATAACCCAGAGTAATAACAGCAGGTCCTGTTTTGTAATTGATATTTGCACCTATTACTGCATTATCAGGATCAATTAAATCTGCCCAGTCTTCTATATACCTTTTGTCATAGCTGGCATCCAGAAAAATACCCGGAAGAAGTCCTTCTCCTAAAACAAGTACAGACCTTATGTGAGGATAAGTAGTTTCCTTTCCATCGACTCTATTGAAGGCACCATCAACTGATGTATTAAACACAAACATTCCATCAAGGAATGAAAAACCCAGACTTGCAAGCCATCCATTGTAGCCATCAACAGTCACACTGCCGTCATAAATTTCATATTTCGTTTCCCTATAGAGATCATAGACTGAATCAAAATAGAAAGGCATAAAGTTATCACTCAAAAATAACGCATTTAAACCATAATTAATAAACTTGGCCAGTTGTCCTCCCACTCCTATCATGCTGCCGGTGTTTGTATTTGAATCTCCTGACTGAAAAGCAATATCACCAAATAGTGCAAGTGAAAAAGCATTGTTTGATATTATTGGCTGTTTAAAATCAACACCATAAATAGATACAGCCTCTGGAGAATATGTTGTCAGTTCATCTATTTCAGTAAAATCATAAAGAGAATCAGGTTCTGTGTCAAAAGCAACTGTAGTCCCAATTTGAAGATCTTTAATTATTGGAATATCAAGAGAAGTAAGAGGTCTTATATACATTCTTGTTCCAAATACATCCATTTTTGCAAGGTTCCCGGCAAATGTTTCTATTCCAACATAAGGAAAGTTGAAAAGTTTTCCATCCAGATCGAAGGCGAGTCCTACCATTCTTTGTTCAGGCAGAAAATTTGTATTGGAATAATTGCCCATTATAAAACCATTACCCAGGGTTCCGTCCTGTATGGACCCAATTTTCCCATAAATAGAATCACCCTTATGGCCATATCTGATATATTGAAAAATTGGAAGATAGATGTCCAGGAATGAACGATCACTCGAAGTTGTCCAGTCTTCTTCTCTAAAATCAAAGTTTCCATTACCATCATCGAAACGGTAATGAAAAGTTAAATCCAATCCAATTCCAAACTTTCCAAATGCAAAATCTGGTTTAATTGAAAGCATTTGATAGGAAACCTCAGAATCTCCTTCATTGATTGATTCTGCGCCAATTTCCAAATCCATTTGAAAATTAAATCCAGCACTATCGCCTTCCTCACTGAATGCAGGAATAACTAACATTGTTATAATAAGTAACAAAAATATTTTTCTTAGTAAATTCATAACATCTCCTTTGGTTGCATAGCCGAGCAGGGACGTAGTTCCGACCAGGCTTTGGTTGCATAGCCGAGCAGGGACGTAGTCCCGACCAGGCTTTGGCTGCATAGCCGAGCAGCCAACTTGTTGGCGACCAGGCTTTGTCTAATCAAGTATACACCAGGAAAATTAAAAAAAACAGTAATTAGGAAGTAAATATGATTCTTAGAGGAGCTTTTTTCGATGTAACACATTTTGAATTTAAAAGTAACTCTTCTCTAAAATAACCACAGTAAACCGACGCAAAAAGCTCTCTTAGAAAGTGAGCTTTGCTGATATTCCTGCTTCTATTCCAAGTAGATAGTATTTTGTTAATGATTCAGAGCTTGTTATACTTTTTTGATCAATACCAATTCCTGCAAATATTGAAATATTACCCTTATCAGTAAAAATCAGATCTGTAGAATGGTTTGCTGTAAGTGTAAAGGAAGTTTCTTTATTTTCAAAATTTTTGTTTGTATAAACTGTAAGCTTCTCTTTATGTTCAAAATATGGTTTGTTTTCTTCATTTTTATCACTTAATAATGGAATTACAATTATTTTATTGGGAATGACCTGCCAGTTGAAGCTTCCTGTACTAGTACTATTCCAAATTATTGGCAGCAATTCCAAACTTTGATTACTTTGAAAATTAACAGAGTTTTTTTGACTCAGGCTAAAATTAAGATATAGGGAGTAGTTTAAACTGAATACAGGATCTGAAAAGATCTCTGTACCATAAGACCTGTATTCACCATTGATTGCAAAGATATTTGTAATTTCTTCTGTTTGGTACCAGTTTATTAAAGGGGTGGTGCCCAGTTTTCCAAAAACATTAAGAGCAGTAGCTCTTGTTTCAAAATTTATATTCATACTATCTGTAACTGAATCAAAATCTCTATTCAAATTCCTGGACATTATTACATTTAAAAAGCTGGGTAGAAAAATATCTACAGGTCTTGATCCGGAAAGTCTTGATAATTGTAAAGAAAACTCAGGTATGTATTTAGTACTAATTTGACCATTGGTTTTGTTTTTATACTCGATTTCAAAATCTGGATAAAATATCTCCCATAAAGGAATGCCTGCATAATAGTAATTCTGGTTTACAATATAGAGGATTGAATTTCCTGTATCTGTAAAAAAATTGTTATCATTTACTGCATCATCTATTCCTTGTATTGTTTTGGTATATCCGGTTCCAAAATTCCATTGCTTCAGACTGTCTGGATTAAATGAAAACCCTGCATCCAGTGATAGTGACTGACTTGTGTTTAGAACTCTTTCATCTGTGCCGGAAACATTGCTGATTAAGTTCTCATTTACTTCCAGAGATACTGTGTTTAAATTAAATACAGGATTAATAATTATGCCTGTATTTCTGTCATTTTGAACATCTTCCGGCAGATACAGTGTATAGGAATGTAAAAATTTCTCGAAAGTATCCATATTGCTATAGGGATCTTCATAACCCGATAATCTGAAATCTGTGGATGCTGATAGTTTTGATCCTTCGTCCCATGTTGTTGCAGAATTTATGCCCCAGTTTCTTACAAGGTTGTTATCATTGACTGAGGAATCTGCTGATAATATAAATGAAGTGAATCCCAGTTTTGTTGAAACTGTGCTTTCTCTGTAAGTTGAATTTGTAAGGGGTAGATTAATTTCATTATAAGTATCTGTTATAACAATCCCATTATCCAGAAGGGGGAGTGTAAATGACAGTCCAGGTGAACTGTACAGCTCAGTATTT
>DAOVSY010000344.1 GCA_030633365.1 Spirochaetaceae bacterium
ATGGGAAAAACAAGACGATTAAACAAAATACTTGCAAGAGATGGTAAATCATTTGTAGTGGCAATGGATCATGGAACTTTTGGTGGACCTGTTCCAGGGTTGGAACAACCCTCAAAGGTTATTGAACAGGTTGTTGAGGGCGGTGCAGATGCAATAATTGCAAATGCAGGGTTTGCCAGAAAGTTTGCAAGAGAAATGGCGGGAGTTGGTTTTATTTGCCGATTGGATATTCCCCCTACAATGGCAGGCGATCCTGGTGATCATGAGAGTCTTATGGTTTATGACGTGGAATTGGCACTCAAACTTGGTGCAGATGCTGTAATTATTAATGGTGGTCCAGGTGCAGGGGAAAAGAAATCTATTGCTGCAATTGCTGCAGTGGTAAAAGCATGTGAAGGTACAGGTATGCCCGTTGTTGGTGAAGTTGTTCCAGGTGGATTTGATGCTGAAGAAAAATATAAAACACTTGAAAATTTAATTCTGGGTGCAAGAATTGTAAGTGAACTTGGTGTTGATTTAATTAAAATAGGATATAAACCAGGATTTGAAAAAGTAGTTGAGGGAGCATTTTGTCCGGTACTGGTTCTTGGTGGATCCAAATCCAATGATCCGGCAGAGTTCCTTTCATCTATTAAAGATGCAATGACTTCGGGTGCCAGTGGTGTTGCTATTGGAAGAAATGCATGGGGTGCAGACAATCCTGTAAATATGACAAAAGCACTTGCAGCAATTATTCATGGAGATGTTTCTATAGAAGAAGCAGTTGCCATTTTAAATAGTTAATCGAAAGGAATAACATGAAAATAGCAGTAATGACATCACCGGGTAAAATAGAATTTCGGGAGAAAGAAATACCCACTTTCGAAAATACAGAGGTTCTGGTTAAAATTAAAGCAGTAGGTCTTTGTACCTGGGAACAGAAATATTATAAAGGTATACCTAATTCTTATCCTTTTGTAGGTGGACATGAAATCTCAGGTGTTGTGGAAGCTGTGGGTGATGATGTATCTCAGAGCCTTAAAAAGGGTGATCAGGTTGTAGTTGCCTCACTTACCAGATGCGGTGAGTGTTACTTCTGCAGACGGGGGCTTGATAATCTGTGTGAAAATACAGGATCAGATTCCAATCCTGGTGGTTTATGGGGCCCCGGTGGTTTTTCAGAATTCTTTGTTGCAAAGGGATATGAGGTTTATAAAATATCCAGTGATGTTGATATTGCTATAGGTACTCTTGCTGAACCTCTGGCCTGTGTTCTTCGAAGTCTCGACAGGAGCCGGATAGAGTTTGGTGATACAGCTGTAGTTCTTGGTGGTGGTGTTATGGGAATGCTTCATCTTTTGCTCGCAAAACAGAGAGGTGCTGTTGTTATTGTCAGTGAACCTGATAAGGCAAGAAGGAAGAAGGCCCTTTCGCTGGGTGCAGATTATACTGTTGATCCTTTAAATGATGATTTGCCGGAATTTGTTAAAAAGCATACTAATGGTCGTGGAGCAGAAACAGTTTTTTTCACAGCAGGTGGTAAAAGTGCAATAGATTCAGGCACAAAAAGTCTTGTTCAGAACGGAACGATGGTAATTTACGGAGGAACAGGAGCGGATGATACTCTAAGTATCGATCCTAAACTATTCCATTACGATGAGATATATCTTACAGGTGTAACTAAACATACAAAAGATACCTTTAGACGTGCGGCCGATTTAATTTCAAAGGGTTCACTTCCTCTAAACGAATTAATTACTGAAGATTATCCTTTTAAAAATATAGTAGAAGCTTTTGACAGAGCAGGTGCTATGGATACTTTTCGTGTAATTGTCAAAATGTAGGTGTCTATTAATGAAATCCTGCTTTCTTGGTTTTGATCTGGGCTCCCATGCATCCAAGGGTGTATTGGTAAGGTCTAATGGAAAAGTACTTGCTTCAAAGAGTGTTGAACATAGTACTTCTCTTCCCCACCCAGGTTGGCAGGAGCAGGATCCCGACATATGGTGGGATGAATTTAAAAAAATATCAAAATGTCTTATAAAAGAAAGCGGGATTGAGTCAAAAGACATTAAAGCTGTTGGTATCACAGGTTTTGTACCCGGGCTTGTTTTACTTGATAAAGATAACCATTCTATCAGACCTGCTTTAATGCATACTGACATTAGAGCAGGTTCACAATTAAAGTACATAAATACAATACTTGATTCTCCTATTAGTCATGGTTTTCTTCTCCCAAAACTTCTTTGGATTAAGATAAATGAAAAGGAGAATTATAAAAAAATTGATAAAATACTGGTTCCTCATAGTTTTATAGTGCAAAAACTAACAGGGAAGTATAGTTGTGACATAGATACTGCTACTATCTTTGGAGGAATCTACCAGGAAGAGTCAAACACCTGGTCTGACAGCTTATGTTCCATTTTGAATATTAAAAAGAATATTTTACCCGATTTGTATGATACAGATTCAGTTGTTGGAACAATTAACACAAAAATATCTATAGATACAGGACTTTGTGCCGGCACAGCAGTTATAGCAGGAACTGGTGATACTTTTTCTGCTTTACTGGGCTGTGGTTCTGTGATGCCCGGAGATATGATGATTTATTTAGGTACTTCCGGCACACAGATTTTTATAGATGGAGACCTGTCCTCTTTCACTGGAGGAATTCATTTTGGAAAGAACAAAGCTGAGTTTACAGGCAGGATAATTTCCTGTGGTGATTCAATGGAGCATTTTAAGAATTTACTTGGATTTACTGACTGGCTGCTACCGGATAAAAAAGCACTTGATATATCTCCAGGTTCAAATGGCCTTTTTATCTTTCCTCACTTAAAACAAAAAACTGAAAATGAACTATCAGATAAGAATTCAGAAACTATTTTCGGTTTGGATATTGGTCATAATCAATGGCATATTTACAGAGCTCTTCTGGAAGGGATTGCATATAATCTTAAAAGTTCATTTTTACCTTATGAATCCAAAGTAAAAAGACTTATTCTTTCAGGAGGAGGGGCTAACAGTAAGGTTTTTAGAGAGATTATTCGTGATGTCCTGGGAATAGCGATCATTTATAATTCATCCGGAAACGGAGCTTCCGGAGTAGCTCTACTTGCAGCTTATGGTTCGGGTTATGGGACAGGTGATTTTACGTTACAGCAATTATCCGAATCTCTATCAAAGAAGGCTGTTATAAGTAAACCTGATTCCCTTTTAGTTTCCAAATACAAAAAGAACTATGAATCTTACAAAAAACTGCAGGTAAAATTAGATATCCTATACAAAGAACAGGAGACACAGCATGGAAAAGTTTAAACGCTTCGAGGGGAAGGTCGTTTTAATTACAGGAGCTGCCACAGGTCTTGGTGAAGCCTGTGCATTAAGATTTGCAGAGGAAGGTGCAAATATAATATGTGTGGATATAAATGAAAAAGAGAACAGCAAGACTGCAGAAGCATGTTCTGACTATGGAGTTTCATCAGCAGATATAACAAGAGATGTAACTGACCCAACTGGTGCGGATGAAACTGTATCCAGTATATTAAAAGAATTTGGAAGGATCGACATTCTAGTTTGTTCTGCTGGACTGTATACTGGATCTCCAATAAATGAAGTAACCCTGGAGGGATGGCAAAGAATAATTAATATAAATCTTACAGGAACTTTTTTATATAACAAGGCAGTATCACCAGCAATGATTTCCCAAAAATCAGGGTCTATTATTAATATTTCTTCTATGGCAGGTAAAACAAGCTGGCCGGCTTCATTTGAATATTCA
>DAOVSY010000052.1 GCA_030633365.1 Spirochaetaceae bacterium
CCGGCTCTTTTCTCTGCCCATTCAATTATTTCCGGTTGTTTTGCTTCAATTGTACATAGTCTATCCGGATCAGTTTTTATCTTTACTCTGTTAAGATCCAATCGATCAGAGTCCCAGCATGTTCTTACTGTAAGATCTCCTTCGGTATTTCCGGCAGTATGACCGGAACATGCAAAATATAGGAGATCAAATCGATCATCAGAAAGATGTAGAAGATTTCCTCTAAGGGTAAATGCAAAATCTCCACCCCGCTTGCCATGTCCGTTATCTCTGCTCTCATTTTGACGTTTACAGTCATGAAATATAGCAAATAGTGCTACAATTTCTTTGTCTGCTCCATTTAATTCTGCAAGTCGAAGCCCATTTTCCATGACTCTTGCCCAGTGTGTTATTCCATGAACACCATCCCAGGTAAGAGTGTATTCTGATAGAATTGCTTTTATAAGTTCTGTAGATATATAGGTGTCCTGCATAAATATATTGTATCAGATTGTGTGTAGATTAGTAACTGCATTGGCATAATTATTAAGATAAGGTTATAGTTATTCATAAAGGAGATGATTAATTATGAAAAAAGCTTTGTTTGCATTTAATGGTGATCCGATGTGTTTTGTACATGTACTGTTAAATACTCTGGATATGCATAAATTAGGATGGGATGTAAAACTTATTATAGAGGGTAGTGCTACTGCTTTAATAAAGAACCTGGATACAGAAGATTCTCCATCTGGCAAGATGTACCGGGAAATTAAGGGAAAAGGTCTTATAGACTGTGTCTGCAGGGCCTGTGCCAATAAAATGGGTGTACTGGAAGAAGTAAAGAAGCAAAATTTGCCTTATGGTGATGATCTTAAGGGACATCCTTCATTTTCTTCATATATAAATAATGGGTATGAGATTATGACATTTTAGTAATAGTAAAATACTCTAATAACTCAATTTTATTCTTGTGTTCCTGAATAATCTCTTTTATAATATTAGATGGTGTATAAGTTAAATATATTTAATCCTAAGACTTATTCTTATATACAATATATATATTATAAAATTAAATTAGCTTAAATAAAGTTGGGATATTGGTGAATAAAATAAATAAAGAAGATGAATCTGAAAAAATAATATCCTCCGTCCCTGAATCAAATGGTGATTCACTTTTTTTGTCAGTTTTTAACAATAATCAGGCTATAATGCTTCTGGTCGACCCTGAGAATAATCAAAAAGTACTTGATGCAAATGAAGCCGCATTAAAGTTTTATGGTTATACCCGGGAGCAAATTCTAAAGCTGGATATGGGATCCATCAATACTAAATCCATGGCAGAACGGAATAAACTAATGAAAAAGGCTAAAAAGCTGCCTCATAGTTATTATCAATTCGAGCATAAAACCAGTTCAGGCCTGTTAAAAAGTGTAGAAGTTAATGCTTCGTCTGTAGAATATAATAATAAAAAAGTTTTTTTTATTATTGTTCATGATATTTCTGAATTAAAAAGGAGTAATGAACAATTTGAACTGGCAATGGCTGGATCTAATCTGGGCTTGTGGGATTGGTGGGTTGAAAACGGAGATCTTAAAATAAATGAACGATGGGCAGAGATACTTGGATATTCTTTAGAAGAAATATTTCCTGTTACAAATAATATTTGGCGCAATCTTTGTCATCCCGATGATCTTTCTGTTATAGATACTCAGTTCCATAAATATCTTAGAAAAGAGATTGATATATATAGAGCTGATTTAAGAATGAAGCATAAAGATGGATACTGGGTTTGGATACAAACCCAGGGGAAAGTTTTTGAATGGACAGAGGATGGACAACCATTAAGAGTTGCTGGTACACATTTAGATATTAATGAAAAAAAGAGAACAGCACTGGAGCTTGTAGAAAGTGAAGCCAAATTTAGGAGTTTTTTTGATAATTCTCCATTGGCTTTATGGGTGGAAGACAGTACAAATCTATTTTTATATATTAACTCATTTAATTTTATAGATAGTAAAAGTTTAAAAACCTATTTTAGAGATCACCCAGATGATATAATAAAATGTACTAAAATGTTAAAAATGTTGGAAGTCAATCCTGCTGCTTTAAAACTATACGAAGCGGAAAATCAAGCAGAATTAATTTCAAATTTCGGAAAGATATTCACAATTGATTCAATAAATCTATTTCTAGATATACTGGGTTCAATTTATGATAATATCCCTCTAAAATCTTATGAAATTAAAAATAGGACATTGAAAGGGAAAGAAATAAGTATAAAAATTGAACATTCAAATTTGTCGAAATATAAAACTCTTACAACTATAACTGATATTACAGAGCAAAAAAATATTGCTGATAAACTTGCTGCCAATGAAAAGAGATATAGAAGTTTTTTTGAGAGTTCCCCATTAGCTCTGTGGGAAGAAGATTTTACAGATGTAATAGCTTATCTGAATAAATTACCTGTATCGTGTGATAAGGAACTTCGCAGCTATTTGGAAAAACACCCTGAAGAAGTAAATAAATGCCTTGAATTTGTTAAAGTGCTTAATATGAATCAAGCAACTTTGGATTTATATGAGATTGAGAATAGGGAACAAATGATTAATGAGTTTCCAAAAGTATTTACTCCCAGTACCTTTGAATCTTTTAAGGAAGAGTTAGTTTTTTTATATAGAAATGAATCTACCATTTTGTCTCTATTTACGGATACAACTTTTGCTGGTAATAATATTGATGTAAAATTCGAAATGACCCGACTTATCGATAGTAAGTATCTTGCGACGATTACTGATATTACAGAGGTGAATAAAAGAGAGTCTGAACTTAAGAAACTCCTTGAACAAACAAAAGCAGATTCTGAAACAAAAGAAATTTTACTTAGGGAAATAAATCATAGAGTTAAAAATAACCTGTCATCTTTTATTGGGATGCTGTATGCGGAAAAGAAACAATCTGGAAGTGATCTGGATGCTGTTCAAATGGAACATGTTGACAATCTTATAAATAGGATTAAGGGAATTAGTATAGCTCATGAAATGCTTTCAAGGTCCCAGTGGGCTCCAATATCTGTTTATAAATTAGCAGAAAAAATTATACACTCGTTAAATCATTTAATTCCAAGAGACAGAATAATTGATGTAAAATTGAAACCTTCAAATATATTTTTAGATGCAGATCAAAGTCATAGTACAGCCATACTTTTAAATGAACTTTTTTCAAATTCTATTGAACATGCATCTCATCCAGGTGAAACGATAGAAGTAGAAATCGAAATAAAAGAGAAAAAGGGAACAATTTTTCTTTTATACAGGGATAGTGGTCCAGGATATTCTGAGGAGATACTTAAGTCAGAATTTAAAAATGTTGGTATGTATTTAATAAAAAATATTGTCGAGCAAAGTTTAAGAGGTACTTTCCAAATATCCAATAAAAATGGTGCAAAAATTGAGATAGAATTTCCTGGAGGCAGCAAACTTGAAGAACTTTAAAGGGGAAAGCAAAAATCTAAAAATACTTATTGCAGAAGATGATTTTCTTGTTTCAGAAATGATTGAGGGTGAATTGATAAATGCAGGATATGAGGTAGTTGGAAAAGCTGCTGATGGTAATATAGCCCTGGAATTAACTAAATCCTTAAAGCCGGATCTGGTTCTAATGGATATAAGGATGCCGGAGTTAAATGGACTGGAAGCTTCCAGAAAAATTATGGAAACCTGTCCAACTCCAGTAATTATATTAACGGCATATGAGAATAGAAATATGGTTGTAGATGCAGGAGATGCAGGTGTTGCTGCATATTTAAATAAACCCCTGGATTCTCAGGAACTTGAAAGAGCCATTCTTATCTCAATGGCCAGATTCAAAGATCTTCTGGAACTACGGGAAAAAAATATTGAGCTGGATAATGCCAATACTCTAAATATTTCTCTTATGAAAGAAATCCATCATAGGGTTAAAAATAATTTCCAATTAATCTCAAGTCTGTTAAATCTCCAGATTGGAAGTATTAACGATAATAAGTCAATACATATTCTTGAAGCAGGTAGAGACAGGGTACAGACTCTTGCACTATTACATGAAAAACTGTACGAAACTGGTAATTTAGTATCTTTACCCATAAATGTCTTTATTGAAGATTTATTAACAGCACTTCTGGAAGCTTATAATACCGTAGAAAATATTATTTCTCTAAATACAAATATTGATAGTATAGTTATTGATTCAAAAAAAGCCGTAAGTATTGGGCTTATACTCAATGAAGCTGTTACTAATTCAATTAAATATGCCTTTACTGGTCATACCCAAAATGAAGCTTTAATTAGCGTTTCTATGATTGTTGAAGATAAAGATATTTTACTGATAATTAAAGACAATGGGGTAGGTGTAACTGATATTGAGAAAAAAAAATCCGGGGATACCTTAGGAATGCAGTTAATATATTTACTTACAGAATCCCAGTTGGAAGGAAGTATTGAGGTTAATTCTAAAGAGGGGCTTGAAATTATTATTAGATTTAAACCCTAAATTGGAGATGTAATAAATCCGGAGATGCGATAAATATAGAGACGCGATTTATCGCGTCTGTACGGAAAGATTAGATAAAAAAAACCGCCAGTTACGGCGGTTTTTTTTATATTAAGGGGAAACGGTGTGACTTCCCCGATAGGAGAGACGCGATAAATCGTATCTTTACCTCTATAAAATTTCTCCCAGTTTTTTGTAGAAGTTCATTCTACGTTTAGCATCAATCTCAGCTTCCTTAAAAAGAGCTTCAGCTTCATCAGGTGCAGTTTTCAGGAGTGAAGAGTATCTTGCTTCACCTCTAATAAAGTCCTGATAACTAAGCTTAGGTTCTTTTGTTTCCCATTTAAATCTACTGCCTTCTTCATTATCCGGATTGTATCTAAACAACGGCCAGTATCCTGAATCTACAGCTTTTTTCTGTTCTGCCTGGGACTCACTCATATCAAAACCATGAGCAATACAGGGGCTGTATGCAATAATTATAGATGGACCATTGTAAGCTTCTGCTTCCATAATTGCTTTCTGAGTCTGTATTCTGTTTGCTCCCATTGCTATGGAGGCAACGTATACATAACCATAACTCATACACATCATTGCAAGGTTTTTCTTTCCCATTCTCATTCCTGCATTTGCAAACTTTGCTACAGCAGCTATTGGAGTAGCTTTGGATGCCTGTCCTCCGGTATTTGAGTAGACTTCGGTATCCAGAACAAGAATATTTACATTTTTTCCTGCTGCGACAACATGATCAAGGCCTCCGTAACCTATGTCATAGGCCCATCCGTCTCCACCAATTATCCAGACACTCTTGTCTATAAAATAATCTTTTAGTTCTGTCATCTTAGCCAGGATTTTTTTAGATTCTCCTTCTGCATCCCTTAAAGCTGGCTGCAGCAGAAGAGCTGTAGCTGTTTGTGCCAGTATTGCTTCACTGCTTTTGTCTTCCCATAGTTCAATATTCTTTTTTAGAGCAGCTGTAAGATCGGAGGTAGTCCCCATTTCCAGAAGTCTGTCCATTTTGTTTCTTAGGAGAGTTCTGTTACTGTCCACTGCAAGTCTCATCCCAAATCCATACTCTGCATTATCCTCAAAAAGTGAATTACCCCATGTTGGACCTCTACCGTTATCTGCTTTACAGTAAGGAACTGTTGGAAAGGTTCCACCGTAGATTGAAGAACATCCTGTTGCATTGGCAGCAATTATATTTTCTCCATATAATTGAGTAACAAGTTTTATATATGGAGTTTCTCCACAACCTGCACAGGCACCGGAGAATTCAAATAGAGGTGTTTTAAACTGTGCGCCCTTAAGAGTTGATTCATTTGTTCCATCAAGAATATTATTTGGAAGATTATTAAAGAATTCGTAGTTCTCTTTTTCTCCATTTTCTTTTTCTGTTTCCATAGGACTCATAACCAGAGACTTAACCTTTGAAGGACATACGTCCACACAAACTCCACATCCCTGACAGTCATCAACATATACCTGAATCTTGAACTCAAGATCCTTTCCGTTCTTTGTATTTGATTTAATGGTAGTAAATTTTTCAGGAGCACTTTTAAGTTCAACAGGTGCAATTTGTTTTGCTCTAATAGCAGCATGGGGACATGACATTACACAATGGTTACACTGTATACAATTTTCGGATACCCATGAAGCAACTGTTGCTGCAACACCTCTTTTTTCCAGTACGGCTGTACCAAGAGGAATTATTCCATCGAAAGACATCTGGGATACTGGAATATCATCACCCTTAAGTCTCATTACAGGTTCAATTATGTTTTTTGCAAAATTATCCGCATTTGAAGGAATAAGTGAAGGGGCATTAAATGATTTTGTAATAGATGCTGGTATTTCTACAAGTTCAAGTGCAGCTGCAGATTTGTCAATTGAATCCCAGTTCATCTTAA
Source organism: Spirochaetaceae bacterium (assembly GCA_030633365.1). The sequence continues at coordinate 6,420 of DAOVSY010000052.1, forward strand.
TTACTTCATCACCTTTTCTTGCAAATGTCTTTGCAACAGCTTTTTTGATAAGCCGGATAGATTCCTCTTCCGGAAGTATTCCAGAAACCTTAAAAAAGGCTGCCTGCATAACAGTATTTATTCTAACTCCTAATCCTGTTTCTCCAGCAATTTTAAGAGCATCTATGGTATAAAACTTAATTTTTTTGGCTATAATCTCTTCCTGCATATCTCTTGTTAGGCTTTCGAAAACCTCAGAGCCGGGCAGTTTAGAGTTCAACATAAAAGTACCACCCTCTTTTAGGGGAGCAAGCATGTCATATTTGCCAATATATGCCTGATTATGACAGGCAACAAAGTCTGCAGAATCAATTAGCCATGGCATATTTACTGAACTGTCTCCAAATCTTAGATGGGAGATTGTAATACCACCGGACTTCTTTGAGTCATAGGTAAAATAAGCCTGTGCATTTTTACTTGTATTTTCACCTATAATTTTTATAGAGTTTTTTGCAGCTCCCACAGTTCCATCTGCTCCGAGACCCCAGAACAGACAACTAACAACATCATTTGGAATTACATCGATAATTTCCTTTACCTCAATAGAAAGATTAGTTACATCATCATTAATTCCAACTGTAAAATTGTGGAATGCCTTTCCATCAAGATGATCAAAAACGGCTTTTGCATGGCTTGGAGTAAATTCTTTACTGGAAAGACCATAACGGCCTCCAATAATTTCAACATCTTTGCCTTTCATCGCAGCAACAATATCAAGATATAATGGTTCACCGATTGAACCAGGTTCTTTTGTTCGATCAAGAACAGCAATTTTTTTACAAGTATCAGGTAATGCTCCCAAAAATGCTTCTACAGAGAATGGTCTGTAGAGTCTCACTTTAATGGCTCCTACCTTTTCTCCTTTTGCGATCATATGGTTTACTGTGTAGTCTACAGTTTCACAACCACTTCCCATAGCAATAATTACCTTTTCTGCATCCGGTGACCCAACGTAATCAAACAAATGATACTGTCTTCCAATTACTGAGGCAACCTTATCCATATATTCCTGAACTATGCCTGGAGTTACATCATAGTATTTGTTTACTGTTTCTCTTCCCTGGAAGTAAACATCAGCATTCTGAGCTGCTACTTTAATAATTGGTTCTTCCGGCCGCATTGCTCTGTTTCTAAACCGTTCAATATATTCAGGTTCTATTAAAGATTCTATTTCCTCAAATGTTATTTGTTCAACTTTCTGAATTTCGTGTGAAGTTCTAAAACCATCAAAGAAACTTACAAATGGAACCTGTGTTTTAAGAGATGAAAGATGTGCAATAAGTGCCATGTCCATTGTTTCCTGAATAGAATTAGCGGCTGTCATTGCAAAGCCGGTGTTTCTAACTGACATGACGTCAGAATGATCTCCAAAAATTGATAAACTTTGAGCTGCAAGAGATCTGGCAGATACATGAAATACTGTTGGAAGCATTTCTCCTGCAATCTTATGCATATTTGGAATCATAAGGAGCAGTCCCTGAGAAGCTGTAAATGTAGTAGTTAATGCTCCACCACTAAGTGCACCATGAACTGCTCCAGCTGCTCCTGCTTCTGACTGCATTTCAATAACATCAACTGTCTTACCAAATACATTTTCAAGACCTGTACTGGCCCATGCATCAGCGTTTTCTCCCATTGGTGAACTGGGTGTTATTGGATATATTGCTGCTACCTCACTGAAGGCATAAGCTACATGTGCCGCAGCTGTATTTCCATCAATTGTAACCATTTTTTTTTCTGACATTTCTTATCCTTTTTCTTCACTTGATTTAAGTAAAAGTATAATGGAAAGGTCTCCAATTTTCAAGGTGATTTAGATGACCACAATCAAAAAATTGATATTTTATTTAGATTATTGTGAATAGTAGCTGTTTAAATTGGGTTATAAAGTAAACTTATAGATGTGAAGTCAGCAAAATAAGATATAATATTGTAATTTACGTTTTTATTGGAGAATTCAGGTACTCGAAATCCATTTTCTAACGAATAAATTATTTTTTTAATTTCTTCTGCATGGTTTTGTAAACTGAATTTTTTAATTATTGAATTTTCAAAAGGAACAGTATCCGTGGATAACATATTTTCCATTTTTTTTAGCTTTCCTTCATTCATTTTACGGGTTTCAGTTAATACACCCTTATCTTTAAGCTCTCTCAAGAAATATTTCTGCATTAAAGGCGACAGATATAAAAAATCGATACTATTTTCATCCAGAATTTGATTTTTCTGATGTTGTAAATTTGAAATAATTTTTTTATCTAAAAAAATTTCAAGTTCAGATATTTTTTTGTTGTATTCAAGCTTTAATTGCTTTCTAAGTTTTTCTCTCAGGGGAATATCTACAGATTTATAAAAATGACTGAACTCTGTACTAAATATATTTTTAAAATCATCTACAATATCAAGGTTTCTTGCAAATAGTGGTTTTCTCCATTGCAGGGAATTAATAAAGAGGTATCCAAATCCCTCCTGTACAGAACTGGAAATAATCATTTTACCGGCATTCATAATATTGGAAAATGAAATACCTTCCGGTTCCAGAACTAATCCAGCCTGAGCAGCTCCTGGAATTAAATTCTCTCTAAAGCAATCATCAATAATTTGTGAATATCCTGTTTCAGTTTTAGAAACTCCTGGCAATGTTGGAATAAAATTAACAGGAGTTCTGCTGCATCTTGCCAAAAGCCCTGCTTCAAGAACATTCTTTCTTCTAATAGTTCTAACTGGATAGATTAGTAAAGGAGCACCCTGTATATATGAAGGACTTACTTTAGTTAGAAACTTATCTATTTTTGAATAATTATTTCTATCCCGGTCTGTTTCTTCCAAAGGGAGGTTTTCAACTGGATTATTTAGTAAAAACACCATTTCTTTGGGTATTCCAGCTGTAGTTAAATAATTCCTGTCTCTACTGTTTATTGTAACATATTTTATATTTTGAGTATTTGGATATAGAGGGAGGGTTACATTTTTAAGAAGAGTTTCTAAATTGTTAAAACGGGAAGCTTCAGGAAAATCATGAATTTGCAGGACAATTTTTTGTTCCGGATATTCTTCAGCTATCTGTAACAACGCTTCTGTAAAAAAAGGGTTTTTTCCTAAATGATAATTGTGAACCCACCATAGAGCCCCTGCAAAGTGATCATTTAATATCTGTTTCAGGGCTTCCGGATTAGGATAATTCTTCATGTCAGAGATGTAGTCAAGCTCTGGAAGTGTAACATAGTTTATCTCAGTTTTTCCTAAAACAGTACTATCCAGTTTAGACCTGATATTTTTAATAACATTATCACTATTATTTTTTTTCCCACTTACAAGGGTAATCCCATCTATATTTGGAAGATATTTAAGAGCAGCTATTGCAGAGGATGTTATTACCTGAGTAACTCCTCCTGGGAGCAGATGATAATGAAAAACAACTAATCGCACGGATTGACTGGTCTTCCCCAGACATCTTCAACTAAGCCCCGGAGTTTATTTTGTAGAACAGTGTAGGAATAATGCTTAAGGCTTAATTTATAATTTTTATCTGTTATTCTCTTTATTTCTACCGGATCATCCAATAATTTATTTGTTGCATCTACTGTTGACTGAGAGATAAAATCATCCATCTCAATTGCTTCGAAACCCTTTGGTTTGATATCATAGGCATAAATTGAGTAATTATTTACAAGTATTGGTTTCCTAAAATATACAGCCTCCAGAAAAGCATTTCCAAATCCTTCCTGCAGGGATGGATAGGATACTAAATCTGCATGAGGATATATATCCTGGAGACTGTAAATTTTTTCTCCGTTTTTTGTATAACCCCTGGAATCACCAATAGATTCACTAACAAATAAAGCTCTTATTTTTAACAACTCTGCGAATTCTTTAACCCGTTGTTCGTATTCGTACCCTTCATCCCCTGAGGCATGACTTATTACCAGAACAGCTTTTCTTTTTAGCCTTGCAACAAGTTCAATGGCATGTTCAATTCCCTTTCGTTGGACTACTCTTGTTGGTTGAAGAACAAAAAGCTCATCTTCTGCTATACCAAATACTTTTCTTACATCTGCATTATATTCATCAATAGGAGGTACTGTATTTTCAAAATTCATAACATTTGGAATTAAAGTTGAAGATATTCCTGTTCTTAGACCCAGTTGATGTCTTGCTGAAGAATTTATTACAACATGTTGGATAGAATTCAGGTGGGGAGGATAATTGGCTCCAAGGTAATCCCATACACAGTTTCTAAGGAACCTTTTTCTTTCCCAAAAAAAATCATGATGGTGTGCAATTACGGGAATATTTGTTTCAGCTATTACTTCAGTTAATGCCATTGCCAGAGGTATATTTAGAGGTATAGTTAAGGTGTTTTGGGGAACAAGCATATCAAGATCAAATTTTTCTATAAATTCATATAGTTTATCTTTAAGTATGTCCCTGAAAATATGCATATCATGGGAAAGTTGTCGATGCCGGGTGTCTCCTCCATTAAAAGCCTGTTTATACAGGCGTAGAGCTTCGGGGTGTTTAAAGTGGGTTTCTTCTACTGTAAAAGAGACTTCAGGATTTGTATCCAGTTCTCCAGCCATAAAAAAACTTTTATATCCAAATCTATCAAAAATATCTGCCCATTTCTTTGTTTCCAGGGAAACTCCATCTGTTCCTGAAATTCTAAATGATATAAACCCTATGTTTTTTTTGTCCATATATAATGTCCTTTTTGCAAAAAGTTCTACTATCATTTTAGTGTAAATTTTCTAAAGGTCAAGAATTAATAGAATTTATCTTTAATTTCAATTATATTTTGTACTTATGAAAGACAATAATAAACTACTATGGACAGAAAATACACGAAAAATATTAAACAAGTGCAGGATATTTGATCTTTATCAGGTGGAAAAAACATCTCCTGTAGGAAGTGGGGGAAGTTTTTTTCTTCTTGATGCTCCTGACTGGATTACTGTTATTCCACTTATAAGTGATAAAAACGGAACTGATTGCTTTTTAATGGTGGAGCAGTACAGACATGGAAATGATGAAATTACTCTTGAATTCCCGGCAGGAATGATAGACCAGGGTGAATTACCCATTGATGCCGCTGGAAGGGAACTTCTGGAGGAAACCGGATATGAAACGGGTGGTTTAATTGAAATTGGTGCTGTATCTCCAAATCCTGCTTTTATGAATAATATTAGTTACACATTTATAGCCAGAGATCTAAACTATTTAGGAGATCAAAATCTGGACAAGGATGAATTCATTCACTTTCATTTAATCCCATGTATACAGGTTATTGAAGAAATGGGCACCGGAATGTATTCAAATGGAGTTATGATGATGGCATTAGCTTATTATCAAAGATGGATAGAAAAAAATTGAAACTAATAATTTTTTAACC
>DAOVSY010000439.1 GCA_030633365.1 Spirochaetaceae bacterium
AGGAGGTGTTATTGTATGAAACAATACACAAGAGTCAAAATGAGAGAAATAATGGAAATAAGGGGGTTCAGCCGGAATACAATCGAGATCTACATAAACCATGTAAAGAATCTTGCTGCTTACTTCAACAAGCCCCCACACACTTTATCCCCGGAACATATTCATAAATACCAGGTATTTCTTGTTCAGGAAAAACAAGTCTGCTGGTCAACCTTCAATCAAGCTGTTTGTGCCATGAGATTTTTTTTAACTATGTGGTTGGTAACGACTGGTCTGTCAAACACATACCATTTCAGAAAAAACATACAACCCTTCCTGTAGTTCTTAACCAGAAAGAAGTAGGTGATCTTCTTTCTGTTATCAAAAATCCTAAATATTACGCCATAGCTTGTACCCTCTACAGTGCAGGACTTAGGATTTCTGAGTGTCTAAACCTACAGGTAAAAGATATAGATTCAGTAAACATGGTTATCACAGTAAGAGAGGGTAAAGGAAAAAAAGACAGACAAACAGTTCTATCAGAAAGACTTCTTCAAACCTTAAGAGAGTATTACCGCAAGTCAACTGTAAAACCTGATTCTTATCTGTTCCCAAATAAAAAAGATTTAAGCAAGACCTTCTCCAAACGTCAAACACAGGGTTTCATAAAGAAAGCTGGACTTGTGGCAGGAATAAAGAAACCTGTATCACCTCATGTCCTCCGACATTCGTTTGCAACCCATCTTTTGGAAAATGGTACCAACTTAAGAAAGATCCAGGTGATCCTTGGGCATAAATCACTTAGGACAACTTCTATCTATACCCATCTTACAAAAGATTTTCTTAAAGGAGTACAAAGCCCTCTGGATAACCTGGACAAGGGGGTATGATCCTATGGAAAGTAAGATACTTGAAATTATAGAAAGGAATATTTCAACAATTACCGGTCTTTCAAGTTATGAAAGAAGTACTTTTATGAAAATATTAAACTGCCGCAGTGAAACAGTACCTCATCTTTTTTCCCTATGTGACAACTGTGGAAGTGTTCACCCTGTCTACAAGTCCTGTAAAAACAGGATGTGCCCAATTTGCAATGGAGCAGGCACAGTGAAATGGATAGCAAAACGGGAATCGGAATTGCTTCCAACAAGTTACTTTCTTCTGACTTACACCATTCCTTCAGAGCTTAGACCTCTGTTCCTTTCAAATAAAAAACTTACCTATAATCTGCTGTTCAAGGCAATGAGCCAAACTTTGTTGAAGGGAATAGAAATCAACAATAGAACTTTTCACGGGAAAGCTGGATTCTTTGCAGTGCTGCATACCTGGGATCAGAGACTTAATTTTCATCCACACTTGCATGTAGTCATTCCTTCAGGTTGTTTGAGTTCAGATAAAACAAAATGGAATCCATCGCATCCGAATTTCCTTCTACCTGTGAGAAAACTATCTGCTGACTTTCGGGATAAACTTCTTTTTTACTTAAGAAAAGAAGAGAGGTCAGAGACTCTGATTGTTCCAAAAAAGATAGAAGATTTGAAACTACTTCTTGAAAACCTGAAACAAGTCCCATGGGTGGTACACTCCCAGGCTCCCGGCGACGGGAAAAATAACCCGCAACATATGATCAGATATCTTTCCCGTTATGTTAACAAAACTGCTGTTAGCGATAAGAGAATCAGGAAACTTGAGAATGGGAACGTTTACTTAAGTTACATTGATCGTAAAAGCAAAACAGCCAGGATGGAAACAATAAGTGAGGAACTTTTTCTTAGAAGATTAGTTTTCCATATTCTTCCCAAAGGGTTTAAAAAGATCCGTTTCTATGGATTTATGGCAAACAGGTATAGGAAAAGCATGTTGGCTTTATGCAGAATGTTGCTGGGAATACCTCTGGTTAAACAGATAGAAACTGAGGATCTAAATGACACTGCTTTTCTATTCTGGAAATATTTTAAGGTTGATATCACTTTATGTTCTTCTTGCGGTAAAGGGCATATTTCTTTTGTAAAAACTACTACAGGGGGAGGATAGAATATTTTGTAAGATAGTAAAAATTTCTTTAAACAATTTGAGTTCCTCTCGTTTTATTTTTCATCGGGAGAGCTTTGTAATGAGAAATTCAAGAGAACAGAATATTCTGATTTAATAATGAGGTATTTATGAATTATGATAATAAATAAGTATTATTGGAAAACAATAGTTAATCGATTATGGGAATTGTCAGTAATAGACAGAGGAAAAGGCTATTCAATTTCCTTACACTGGTTTCTGTGGTTTCGTCCAACAAAGTCTTAACATAGCTGCTACTGCACATCCCTCATTTAAATAAAATTTCTTCTTTGTTAAAAATTATTCTGAGAGAGGTATTTTTCTGGCAGCTACGCTAAGACTTCTATTCGTTATATGATGTTCTTCTCATGCTAAGAAGCAATTGCTTTAGGGATTCTTTCAAGTTCTACTTTGAGACGCTCTCTTTCTTTTCTCAAATCATACTCATCTTGTATACCAAGCCAAAAATCAGCAGAGTTTCCAAAATATTGTGAAAGCCTAAGTGCAGTGTCAGCTGTTAACTTACGTCTACCTTTTATTATTTCGGAAATTCTAGTAGCAGGCATATTTGTATCTTTTGCTAATCTGTAAGCACTTATTTTCATCGGAGAAAGAAACTCTTCCAATAAGATTTCTCCAGGTGTTACATTAGGTATTCCATCCATAATATCCTCCTATGTTTACACAGTAGAGTAGGGAGTGAGCACTCTACTCTACTAGTGATAATCAGTTATCTCAACTCTTGATGCTATTCCATCTTTCCAATAAAAACAGATTCTCCACTGGTCATTTATACGAATACTATATTGACCTCTTCTATCACCTGACAACCGTTCAAGTCGATTTCCAGGAGGAATGCGAAGATCATTTAAGTCCTTTGCTCGATGTACAATAATTAGTTTTCTAAATCCAATTC
>DAOVSY010000375.1 GCA_030633365.1 Spirochaetaceae bacterium
AACTGACGAAGAAGCAGCTTACATTTTCCCGTCACAATTTTTAGTTAAATACTTAAAAAAGGTCACTGAGTGCGAAGTATGAGTGTATCGAAGTGCACAATTTTTAGCAAAATACTTAGGGAAGGTCACTGAGTAGCGAAGCATGAGCGTATCGAAGTGCACATTTTTTAGCAAAATACTTAAAAAAGGTCACTGAGTAGCGAAGCATGAGCGTATCGAAGTGCACAATTTCTACTAAGATCCCTTAGAAAGGTTGCAGACTCCACAGGCATATGATATCTTTCCTTCATGTTTGAAAGCAGGACTCTTATTCGTTTTTTCGATACAGGATTTATTCTAAAATTTTTAATTTTAGTTATGTTTATCTCTATTCTTCCTATAGCAGAAGTATATTTATACATATTTTTCTCCTGCAGAATTAGTACATATCTTTTAATTGCTGCTCTTACAGGAAGCAGTTTAACTGGTCTGATTATTAGTTATGGATTAATCAAATCCCGATTAAAAGTAATTAAAATATCAATAAATGAAGGGGAATATCCTGAAAATGATTTTTATAAACTTACCGGGTTATTTTTGGCCAGTATATTACTAATTACACCCGGGTTTATTGGAGACCTCCTTGGTATAAGTATTCTTTTTCCCGGTATAAGTAAAAAAATAGGATATATATTAACAAGGCCAATGGAAGATAAAGTAAAAGAACTGTACGAATACATAAAGCTGTATGAATTGGGATAGCCCTTCGACAAGCTCAGGAACCGGGGATCCTGTTCTCTGAGTGTTTTGCGTTAAACCTCAAGATTTTCCTGTTATGTGCAAAATGTATCGAAGAGAAGCCTAAATACCTTCCTTAAATCTTTCTTATTTTATGAATTAAAAGTAATAGTAAATAATATATATGTGGAAAAATCATTACAACTTTCCAGGGTTTCCTTAAACCTTCCCAAACAGCAAATCTTCCACTTTCCCAACTTTTTTTTGAGATTTTTCTCTTCCTGCCGGAAAATATATCAAAACAATTACCACACCAAAGAAAAATTCCGGGATTTAGATTTTTCATATTCTTTGAAAACCAGTTACTCCTTCCAGGAATTCCGTTTCCAAAAAAAATAAGTGAAGGAGAAGCCTTTTTTATTGCAAGGATCATATTTTCTTCTACTTCCTTTTTAAAATAACCTGCATAACGCCCTACAATTCCAATACCGGGAAAAGAATCCCTTAAGTTATTAGTTGTAATTTGAAGTTCAGCTGGTTTTGAGCCTGCAAGATACAAACTATGATGATGTTTTTCGAGAATTCCCAAAAGTTTTATTGCAAAATCAAAGGGCATATACCGAACAGGCTCAGTTCTGCCTAAAAATTTCGCACCCCTGATTATTCTTTTGGATATGGGAATAACAAGACTTGCTTTACGTACAGTATCTGCATATTCACTATTCCCTCTTGCCTTAAGAAGACCTCTTAGAGTTAGAAAAACAATCTGATGTTTCCCTTTATCCAGAAGTAAATCTCTAATTACATCTTCCAAAATATTCTCAGGAACAATATCGACAGGAACATTCAGGAGGAAGATTCTCTTTCTTCCACCAACTATTTTAACACCCAATTTTCACTCTCCAATAGAATAGTTTGAACAGCACTAATCCCATACAATGCGGCTGTTTCTGCCCTTAAAATATTTGTTTTTAAATAAATTGAATTGAAATTTTTTCCAAACAAAATTTCTGTCTCTCTATTAGACAGTCCTCCCTCAGGACCAACTACCAGAAATATTTTCTCAAATTCTGATTTAAGATAGCCATGAAGAGAACCAGAATCAAGTACTTCCTGGTGAAAAAACAAGCCAATATCCCCTGCAGAACTATCTACTGCAGCCAGTTCATCTATTGTAACAGATTTTCCTATTCCTGTATTTACTCTGGAACCACTTTGCTGGACGGCTTCTCTTACTATTTTATTCCATCTTTCTATTTTTGCCGGCTTTTCTATATCAATTTTTGAAACTGAAAAGTCACTTTCAACAGGAATTATTTCAGAAATTCCTGTTTCTGTAGCCTGACGGATAATTTGATCCATTTTCTTACCCTTGCAAATACATTGATACAAAACTATCTCTGGAAGACTGGTAAAATCTTTTTCAGACATTTTAACATCAAGAATACATCTATCATCCATAATATCTAAAATTTTTAAGTCAAATAGATTTCCTTTTATATCTCTGCCTGAAAATTCATATCCTTTTTTATACCTTAATACTCTTACCAAATAATGATAATCTTTCTCTACAAGTATAAGAGATGATTCTCCATTGTACGTATTCGGCATCAGAAAAAGTCTCATACCTGAATAGAGACCCTGATAGTTCTGTTTCGGGGACCATCAAATTCGCAAAGATAAATTCCCTGCCAGGTCCCCAGCAAAAGGTGCCCATCCATAAAAGGTACAGAAAGGCTAAAGCCCATTAAGCTTGACTTAATATGAGCTGCTGAATTCCCTTCCATATGTCGGTAATCATCCCTCAAAGGAACTATCTTGCCTAGTTCCATAAGCATGTCCTTTTTTACATCAGGATCAGCATTTTCATTTATAGTGATACCACAAGTAGTATGAGGAATGTATATATTACATAACCCTTCTTTAAAGTTATGCTTTTTGATAAAAGATTTAATTATTTCTGTTATATCTTTGAACTCAGAATGACTTCCTGTTTGAATAGAGATCAATTCTGTAATCATTGCCCTTTAATCTCCCCGGTGTTTAACATTCTAACAGCCTCCTGAAGAATTATATCAAATTCAAGATCATAAACAGGAGGAGAGTCTAAATTCATATTATATTCATTTCGAATCAATTTTTCTAATATCCGATCTTCAAGTATAATACCATCCTGTTTAAGTTCCCTGATAAAATTTCTTTGGGCAGTTTTATTTGCATCAGGATGAGTATCAATAAAATTAGTAACAAGGTTTTCTTTTAGTATTCTCCCAAGAGATTCAGTCTCCTCTTCACTCAGTTCCTTCTCTTTTACTTCTCTATCAGGGTCAATACCTATTTTATCAATATTGATATCTGCAGGAGTATAATATCTTGCAATAGTTAATTTTAAACCACCTTCATTAAATCCCATTACCTTTTGCACAGACCCCTTCCCAAAGCTGGTTTCCCCAATTAGAGTTCCCCTTCCAGTATCTTTAAGTGCACCTGCCAGAATCTCCGCAGCAGAAGCAGAACCTTTATCTATAAGAACAGCAATTGGAACATTTTTGGGAACAAGAACTGACCTGGTAGAATGAAAGACTTCATTCTCATTACGAATTCTGGACTTTGTAGTTACGATTGGTCCACTGGACAAGAAAAAATCACCTATATCTGCAACAGAACCAAGAAGTCCTCCTGGATTCCCTCTTACATCAATTATCAGAGAAGTATATGAAT
>DAOVSY010000071.1 GCA_030633365.1 Spirochaetaceae bacterium
AAAGGTTAAGTTTAAAAAAATAATTCCAATATTTATTGATGAGGAGATTGAGAAATGAAATTAGGTAAATTGATTTTTGTTTCCATAATAACAGTATTTATATTTTCTGCATGTACAAACCCGGCAGAACAAAGTTCCACAGATAATGCCCCTGCACAGGAAAGTTCTTCCAGTAATGCAGTTGCAGATTTAAGCAGTCCGCCTCCTGGTTCAAATGCAACCCAGGAAAAATGGGATACCTTTGATGATACAAAGAAACAGGAATCCTGGGATAAATATATAGCAGATAATCCTGCCAGTTCTGAGGCAGAAGGGATAGCTATTGACCTGACTGTTCCTCCTCCTGGTTCGAATGCAGACCAGGCAAAATGGGATACCTTTGATGATACCAAAAAACAGGAGTCCTGGGACAAGTATGTTACAGATAATACTGTAGCTGCAGAAAGTGGAGCAGAAACAGCTGCTCCTGTAGAAGAAGAAGTAGTCAGAACACCGGGCAGCGGCGGCGGTGGTGGTGGATCTTCCATTGTACCAGTTACTGTTGGTGAGTTAACAAAGGCTCCTATGAATATCTATTACTACAGCCTTGGTGAGTTGAAGGCCGGTGAAGAGATAAGAGTTGCTCCTGGTTCTACAGGGACAGTTGCTTCTTTATATGTATCAGAAGGGGACTTTGTAGAACCTGGTGATCTGTTATTTTCACTTGATAATAATGATCTGGTTAAAAATATTGAGAGATCAAGTGAAAAATGGAATAACGACCTTGATCTTGCTTCTATAAAACTAAGTGAAGCCACTGCAAACTATGAAACAACAAACAGTTTGTATTCCAAGGAACTTATTGCGAAATCTGAGTTTGATAAGGCACAGCAAAGTTGGGAAGAAGCTGAGCTTAATTATGAAAAAATACAATTAGCCAAAACCATTGAAATAGAAAACCTTCAGGAGAACCTTCGAACAACTGTTGCAATTAGTACAGGTCGTGGATATATCTCGCATATTACATTTAATAAAGGTGAGCAGGTTAATTCAGGAGACTATGTTGAGATAATTGATATTGAAAAAATAGAAATTACAGTACAGGTTCCTGAAAATATTATAACAAGAATAAAACAAGGTCAGCAGGTTGTAGCCAAACAGGCATCTGCTCCTGCATATATACTGAAAGGTTCTGTAACATCCATGGGTCTTAAGGCTGACAGTAACCGTACTTATGAGGTAGTAGCTGAGTTTGATAATCCTAATCAGAAACTTCTTCCAGGTATGTTAATGGAAGCACAAATTCAAATGGTTCAGTACAGTCCGAATTTTATTGTACCAAAAGAGAGTTTGATTATTGAGGGTGCTGATCAGTTTATTTATATTATTAAAGATGGTGCAGCAGATAAAATCCCTGTTGAGGCAGGCCAGTCCAGAGGTACTCTTGTACAGATAAATGGCTCCATTAAAGAGGGTGATCTCCTTGTTATTAAGGGTCAGACATATCTGCAAAAAGGGGCAGCTGTTAATGTTGTTGAGACTAAAAAATATCTTCCTGAAAGTACAGAGTTTTAAATAATATGCAGGAGAGCATACTTTTATATTTTCAGGAGATGGGCAGCCCTGTATTAGATTTCATTTTTGAGTTAATTACAATGCTCGGAGAAAAGAATATTCTAATAGGGCTTATAGCCTGGATATTCTGGAATATTAATAAAAAGAAAGGATTTATACTTAGTTTTACTCTCCTTTTTTCCCTTGTTGTAAATACAGTGTTAAAAATATCGTTTCATAGACAAAGACCCTTTGAAGTGATTCCGGAAATTGCAGGAAAAAGGGTTCATACTGCCACTGGCTATTCCTTTCCCAGTGGACATACTCAAGGGGCAACTACTTTTTATCTAACCCTTGCTCTCCTGTTTAAAAAACGATGGTTTTATGTAGTTGCTGTTTTAATATCCCTGCTGGTTGCAGTGTCCCGTTTATACCTTGGTGTGCACTGGCCTGTAGATGTTATTGGATCGCTTATTGCAGGTTCACTTATTTCTATTTTTATATATCTGGTTCTTAATAAAATATACGATAATGCAAGATTACGGGAGTGGCTGCTTATTTTTTCAACTATGATTGTTTTTGTAGTTCTAATTTATTTTGATGTAATTAATAGAATTTATTTTAGTGGATCTTTGGTTCTTACAGATTTAGTTAAGACTATTGGAGTTTTTTCGGGTGCTTCTCTTGGATTTATAATTGAAGAAAGATTTATTTCCTTTTCTGTTAATGGGAGCCTTGTAAAAAAGATTATACGTTTTGTGATTGGTTTAGCCTTTTCTCTGGCATTTCTATCCGGATTGAAACTAGTATTACCATCTGCTGATATTTCCCATTTTATACGCTATGGAATTGTTGGACTGTGGATTACATGCTTGTATCCATTGATTGGAATTAAGACAGGATTGTTTACATCGTAGGGAACAGGCATGCCTGTTCCCTGCGGTGTATGTTGTGACCTGCCCTTACGGAGTCTCACTGATTATCTCTATATCATTCTCCAACAGGTATTTTGTTGTTTTACTGCATACAGGTGCATTTGTAATTAAGGATACTTTTGTATCCGGGGATATCTTTTTAATTTGTTCTACAGCTTCTAAAATTTTAGTCCCGTCTTTCATTATTATTCTGCTTTTTCTGTTTTTTATAATACCAATATGATTACTATCTATTTTTACAAGAATTGTTTTACTGTTAAGGCCAAATTCAGAAGCTTCTAAAATTTTATCTGTCATTTATTATTACTCCTTTATAATCATTTCTACCATTGGTTGATATTAAATTGGGATTCAATATTATTTTCCAGTTCATTTTCCAATAAATGGAAAAAATCCAGCCCTGCAATTTCTTCTACTGTATCTATAGAAACTGCAAAACTGAAAATATTTTCTTTTGAGGCTTCATTATTCATTATAAATCCTATGGCTTTTATATCCGGTTCTGTATAATCCAGTAAGGCCTTAAAGTATCTTTTTGGAATATCAACACCGTTTTCACCAATTTCTTTATAGGGCCCATCTGTTAGCACTGGTCCGGTAATTACAATGAGTCCTCCATTAATTTCAGCCTGGTCTCTTGTCCATTCTTCAAGACGTTTCCAGATATCTCTGTTAAACCCTGGTGCCTGGGGGCTCATATTTGACATAAAGAAAGAATCCCTCATTGAGGATTCACTCCATTTTAAGTCTCCTGCAGGAGCAAGATGCCCTCTGTCATAACCGGACCCCTTATAATCCAGAAGTGCAGCAGAACCTGTATTTATAAAAGGGTCTTCTTTAAAGTTATTGGATCTTGGAACTTTCCCTAAAACTTCTGTATTTGTCAGGACATAAGAAACCCAGGATGCCTGTTCGTGCTCCTCTGAATATAAAAGAGAAAATCCTGTGTGCACTATAATATTACCGTCATTTAATTCCGGAATTGCAAGAATTTCCGGATCAATATCAATTTCAGTTTTAAACTGTTTTTGGTCAGCAACAGAAGCTGTAATATTTTTTTGAAAATATTGGGTTACTGTTTTTACCGGGGTTCCTTCTGTCAGAGTAAATAGAATGATCATTATTACAGTAAGTATTGTTATGGCAAAGGGTTTCGATTTTTTCATATCTGGACGGTATACTAGATTGAGATTATATACCAGTATTTATGATCAGCGCAATCTGGTGAAAGTTCACCAATTTGCCATCCCTTTGCAGTCATTTCAGTAAAATAATATGGCATTCCGTTATGCTCTTTATATTCCCCTGTGGATGGTACATTTATGCCCAGCATTGCATGGGCATATTTATCACTGTAAAAAATTGCTGTATTATAACCCAGCTGTTTAAGAATAAGAGCAGCCAGTAGAGATTTTGAATCACAGTCTCCTGCATCTCTGAAGAGTACATCTGAAGGAGTATAGAGACCATAATAGTTGTCGGGTATTTCGTAGGGTATTTCCTGAATAAAATCTATAATCATTTCCAGAATTTCTCTGTCTGATAGTTCATTTTTTTCCTGAAGCCAGGTAAAGGCAGAACTAAGATTTGTAAGGCGATCTACATTATTTGTTAGAATTATATTATATACAATTCCCCAGAATTCTGCATTGGAAAGATTGTTGCTGGTTTTTTTCTTTCCTGTTTTGGAACTGCCTGGTGCAGGTGAAGAAATTGTCCTGGAATCGAGATTATTCAGTTCTAATATAGAATTATGCAGATAGGGTTTATACATGTGCCATGTTGAAGTCCATGTTGTATCGTATGATTCCCATTGAGATTTGAGTTTGATAAAGTCATCTGGAAATTGTGCTTTTTCCAATTGAATTAATTCTGTCAATTCTGCTTCAGTCTCTTCAAATGAATTAAAATCGATAGATGAAGATTTCTGATCAAAAACAAATGATTTAATTCCAGGCAAAATAACGAAGAACCAAATTAAAACAGTCAATACAGAGAAAACAGGATGCTTTTTTCTTCTTTTAGTATTCATTTAGTTAACCTGATTTTATCCAAAAGGAGTAAGGTTGTTATTATTTAGACCTGGTGTAAATCTAAGTACCTGCAGCAGTTTCTCAAGCCCATTTTGGAGAAAGAGAGCAAGAGTTATAATAATGGCAGCCATTAGAATTGAAACAGCTATATTATTTTTCTTAATCTCTTCAAACTCATCAATATTTTTTGTCAGCCATGTAAATCCTTTTACTCCAAACCATAAAGAAGCAATACTGATAAGCAGGGTTAAGATAAATTGTAGAAGAGATATACTTAAATTACCTAGAGTCCCGGTCAGACCTGTATCATTGTAAAAAATTGCACGAAATATTGATTGTATCAGGGGATTAACAGCAGTTTTCATCATTAGCCCCATGGCCAGAATAAAACTTCCTGATAATATTGCCACTGCTATATTATTTTTTTGCAGTTCTTCCTCTTCGTTAATACTTTTTGAAAAACCTGAAAACATTTTAAATCCTATAAAAAGAATAAAAATTCCCAGTATCAGAGAAAGTATAAGAGTGGAAATGCCACTAAGCAGAACTAACAAATTCATCTAAAACTCCTTGTTAAACAATAAAAATTTTTAAGTTTTCATGACATCATTAATTATAGTTTTCAATTGATCAAATAAATATGGTTTGGTTAGAGATCCGCAAAATCCATGTTTTTTATAATCAGATATAACAGGACTTTCTGCATAACCGCTTGAAACAATAGCTTTTACTTTCGGATCAATAAGTTTTAACTGTCTTAATGCTTCAAGACCTCCTATCCCTCCTGGAATTGTTATATCCAATATTACGAGATCAAAATATTTTTTCTTATATAATTCTATGGTTTCTTTACCATCCATGGATGAGACAACATTGTGCCCCATTTTTTCTAATGATAATTCTAATATTTTTCTTATCATTTCTTCATCATCAAGAATGAGTATAGAATATTGATTGTTAGTAACTATATTTTTCTGTTTAAAATCTAAATTATTTTTTAATATTAGGTTTTCATCTGCAGGAAGATATAAAAAGAATTCAGTCCCTTTTCCTCGTTGTGATTGAACATTAATGAACCCATCATGTTTATGAATAATTGAATGTGTTATTGCAAGACCAAGGCCGCTTCCGGATTCTTTTGTACTAAAATAGGGATCAAAAATTTTATCAATAATCTCTTTATCTATACCCTTTCCAGTATCTGTTATTTTTATTTCAATGTAATTACCACTATGTGGATGACTGGAATTAAAAACTATATTCTTACATTTAACAGTAAATACACCACCTTTCTCCATAGATTCGATGCTGTTTAATGTCAGATTTTGTATAACCTGGTTTATCTGGGCTTTATCTACTTTACTAGTCCATAGGTCTTCCGGAATAATACATTCTGCTTTAATTTTGCTACCATGCAGAATAAATTCTATAGATTCTGTAATTATTTCTCCTATAGATGCATTTTCCTTTACAGGAGTTCCTCCTTTGGAAAAAGTAAGCAGCTTTTGTGTAAGTGATGCTGCTTTTCTACATCCTCCGGAAGCATTATTAAGGTATCTTTCTACTTCTATTGGTTCAGATTGGCTTATTGATGCAAGATTGATGTTTCCTAATATCCCTGTTAAAATATTATTAAAATCGTGGGCAATACCCCCAGCCAGA
The DNA here is from genome assembly GCA_030633365.1 of Spirochaetaceae bacterium. Next base: position 6,164 of record DAOVSY010000071.1, read on the forward strand.
ACACCTATACTTTCAAGTTTTTTTAATTTTAGAATATCTGCTTCCCTCTGCTTTTCTAATGTAATATCTCTAAAAACCAGTATCACACCCATCATATTTCCTTCTGAATCTTTTATTGGTGCAGCACTATCTGCTATAGGTGTTTTTAAACCAGTTTTACCAATAAGCAAAGTGTGGTTAAAAAGAGTAACTATTTCCCTGGTTTTTAGAACCTTATCAACAGGACATTCCTGTAATTTTCCACTTCGTTCATCTATTATATTAAAAACTTCTGAAATTGATTTGCCCCTGGCATCAACCGATTTCCAGGATGTTAGTTTTTCTGCTATATTATTTAAAAGAGTAATATTCCCAAGGATATCTGTTGTAATAACACCATCACCAATACTCTTAAGTGTTACTGACAGACGTTCTTTTTCTTCAGCAAGTTTAATTTCAGTTTTAAAACGTAATAATGCAGAAGCAAAAGTTTGGCTTATAATTTGAAATCTTTGAACAAGTTCCGGTGTTAGATTAAACTGTGCTGTTGTACTTGAAAAAGCAATAGCGCCGGCAATTTCATCTTCAACTATGATGGGAAGAACCAGAACAGAAACTGCTCCAATAACACTCATGTTATCTCTGTCAACAACGGCTTCATCCGGGAAGGATGAGATATCCTGGATAATTATCGTTTTATTGTTTCTTAGCTGGGAGTTCATCCATGGAAACAGGACTTCAGGATCATAAGGAATTATATCCTTCCCATCTTTAGATTTCCATGTTGTAGAAATATAAAATTTATTATTTTTATCCAGTTTAAATACTAATGCTCTGTCAGAACCTAATACTTCAGCAGCCTTATGAAGCCAATAAGTTATCTTATCTGCTATTTCTGAATGTTTTACTGAGACAAAATCTCTGGATAAATTTGCCAGCAAACTTTCATATTGCACTCTTTCTTCAAGTTGTTTTTTATCCTGCTCTTTTTTTATAATAGTTGAGAAGATATGTATAATAAATCTTAATTTTTTAATAAAGACTTTATCCCAGGATACAGTTTTTGATTTATAAGCAAATAAAAATGAACCCAATATATGTTTATCGGTTCCAAGGGGGAAAAATAGAAAAGACGAGGTTCCCATTTTTTGCAGGTTTTGTTTATCAATTACTGCTTCTTCAGGTAAATCTTTATAAGAAGATGCTGCAAATACTTGTCCACTCAGTACAGTAGATGTTAAATAAGGGAAAGCTTCTTCCGGATCATATAGAACTGGTTCGGTTTTATTTTCTTTTCTCCAAAAATCGCTAATATAAAGTTTGCCTTTATTATTTCTACGAAATAATACTGCTATTTCGACATCCAATGTAATAGCGATCTCTTTCATCCATAGGTGGATTGTATCTTCAAAGGTTTTACCATCAATATTAATAAAATCTGTGGAAAGGGTGGAAAGAAGAGTATCGAATTTTATTTGATATTCATCCTGCTGCTTCTTTTTCATTGATCAATCCTATTTTTTGATTTTGTAATTCCAGTATTATGTAATATTACATGTTCCTGCTATGACAGTCAATTTTCTTTTATTTTAATTATAAATCAAGTATATTGTATTATACACATTTGCAGCCATTGCTAATTGGAGCTGATATGACAAAATCCCCGATTGGGGCTAAGGAAGTTCTTCTAAAAGGGGTTGATATCTTTTCTTCACTCCTGGAACATGAGATAGCACTTATTGCAGAGAATAGCAAATTGCGCAATTACAATGCTAATGAACCTGTATTTTCCAGGGGAGATACGGGTGATTCTCTATATATTGTTGATTCCGGTGAAGTTCTTGTTCAAAAACAGGATGAAAATGGTCGTAAAATAAATATAGCCCGTTTTGTACAGGGTGACTATTTTGGAGAGGTTGGGTTTTTTACTGAATCTTTACGAATAGCTTCTTCTTTTACATCTGTAGCTTCAAAACTTTTAGTATTCCCAGGGGATAATACAGGTTTTACAGCATTTCTAAATAAAAATCCAGCTTTATCAGCACAGATGCTTCATAAAATTATGGTAAATGTGGCGATGCGAATTCGGAAAGTTAATATCCTGGTCAAAGAAAACTCACCTCTGGTTCAGGAGTTAAAAAAACAGGTCTATCGTGACAAACTAACTGGTTTATATAATCAAACATATCTTCTGGAAAATATCAGGGAACAAATTAGTGCAGAAAATTCCAATTTTTATCTTTTTATCAGTAAACCTGATAATTTTAAAGATTTAAATGATACTTATGGCCACGATGCCGGAGATACGGCTATTCAAATAATGGCAAGAGATCTACGTAATTTTATTGGTGACGATTCCAGAATTGCAAGGTATCAGGGGAATGCTATGGCAATTCTTGTTTCAGGAGTAACCAGGATGGAAGCCGTAGTTTTTGCCAGAAGAATAAGAGAATTTTTGAATAATCTTGATGTAAGTTCTGCATGCAGAGGAAACAGTTTTAAAATTACCGCCAGTATTGGAATTAGCTGTTATCCTGGTTATGGTACAAATGCAGAAGAGCTTCTGTTCAAAACCCATGAACTACCCTTAATTGGAAGAAACAATGGTGGAAATAAAATACTGTTTCCCGAAGATGCAGGAGAATCAGAGTGAATAAAACTCCTGTTGAAATACTTCAATCTATTGAAATATTGTCCTCTTTATCAAATAAGGAGCTGGATTCACTTTATTCCCATATGAATATAGAAAAATATAAAGAAGGACAGGTTCTTTTTAATGAAGGTGAAGCCGGAGAACATATGTATATTATCTTATCCGGATCAGTTTCCATATCAGTAAATACTCCTGACGGAAAGATTCTTGAAATTGCAGAGATTACAGAAGGTAATTTTTTTGGAGAGATGTCAATTTTTGACAGATCAGTCCGGTCAGCAACTTGTTCACCTAAATGTTTTACAATAGTTCTTAGTCTTGGAGCTTCTGATTTTTTTGAGTTTATAAAAAATAAACCTTTAGCTGGAAGCAGTATTATGAGAAAAATGCTGAACATTACCACTCTTCGATTACAAAATACAGGGACCTTCCTGTCTGATATGGTCACATGGGGAGAAGCGGCCAGAACAAGAGCTATTACCGATGATTTTACAGGAGTTTATAATAGAAGATTTCTTGATGAAATTATCGAAAATCGTATATCCGAATCTATAAATAATGGATTTTCTTTATCTTATGCTATGATAGATCTGGATCATTTTGGAAAATTGAATAATGACTTCGGTCAGGAAGTTGGTGATAAAGTAATATTAGAAGTAGTAGAAGTTTTTAAAAAAATATTTAATAAAAGTGATATAATTACCCGTTATGGAGGTGATGAATTTATTGTTCTTTTTCCGCAGACAGATGGCTTAGGAGCTTATGATATATGTAAAAAGATGCTTGAGGAAGTTACTAAAATTGATATTTTAGAAAAGAAAGACGGGGCAATACAAAAGATAACTGCCAGTGTAGGTATATCTTCTGTACCGGATCATGCTGATTCTGCTTCTGTTCTCAACAAATTAGCAGATAAGGCTTTATATATGGCGAAGGATGCAGGAAGGGATACAGTTATTCTTTGGAATAGACCAAAGGAGGAGCCTCTTGTGAAATCAAGAATAAAAAGCATTAGTTTAAGAAATACTATTATTGATAATATTATTAATGCAATAATTGTACGTGATGATTTTTTAGTGTTAGGGCACAAAAATCCGGATGAAGATTGTATATCCTCTATTATTGCAATTAGCTTGATTTTGAATAAATTCTCCAGAACAGTTTATCTGCTTATCCCTCGTAAGATTAACAAAAATTATCAATATCTTCTTAATATCTGCCGGTACAATGCCATTGAAATTCTTTATAATGATGAAAATATTCCTGAAGGTATTTCAACTGTTTTTTTTATGGATACACCTAAGCCGGATATGAGAGAAATTTTTCCTGATTCTGAAAATATCTATGAAAATAACGATATACTTAAAATTGAAATAGATCATCATCTGGAAGCAGATAGTGCTTATATTGGTAATAAGGATTACTGTCTTGTAGATGAAGCTTCTTCTGCCAGTGAACTTGTAGGTTTATTGGCATTTAAGTTAAATAATAAAAAGAAAGTTATAGAGGCACATAATATACAGGATATTTTTTCCCGTAATTTTGTTCTGGCTGTTTTAACAGGAATAATTGGTGACTCAAAAATGGGAAAATATCTTAAAACCAGAAGAGAAAAATGGTTTTACGGCCTGTTCAGTTCCATGTTTAATGAAATGCTTACTAAAAAAACTCATAAACATTCAAATAATTTTTCTACTATGAAAGAGGTTTTTACGGAACTTCAACAGTTGTCAAAACAGGAGAATGAATGTTTTACCCTTATGATGGCACAGAAAGTAAATTATTCAGCTAAGATTGGAACAGTAATTGTAAGTAAAGAAATTGTTCAGCAAATGAGTTCCAGTTATGATCATGAAACAATTGTTTCAGTCGCAAGGTCTGCAGCTGATTCCCTTGCTGAATATACTCATTTATTAAGTCTTGTTGTTTATTATGATGATAACGACAATTCGAATCTTATACAGTTTCGTATTAGACGTAGTCATTCCTGTAAAGTTCTTGATCTTCGTCGTATTCTT